>WFSD01000229.1 GCA_015486235.1 Anaerolineae bacterium | reverse complement strand
TCGGCCCCCAGGGCCAGGGCTTTCGCCACGTCGATCCCTGTGCGTATCCCGCCGCTGGCGATAAGGGGAAGCTCTGGGACAGCCGCCCGCACCTGGATCAGGGCGTCCGCCGTGGGGATACCCCAATCGGCGAAATCCGACGCGAGCCTGGACCAATGCTCGTCCGGCGCGCGGAAGCGCTCCACGGCGCTCCACGAAGTGCCTCCGGCGCCTGCCACATCCACGGCTGCGACGCCCGCATCTGCCAGCCACCGGGCAACTTTGGCCGATATTCCCCAGCCAACTTCCTTCACCAGCACAGGGGCATCCAGGTCCCTGCAGAGTGCTTCTATCTTACCCAAAACCCCGGCCCAGTTCCAGTTGCCATCGAGTTGCAACGCTTCTTGGAGCGGGTTCAGGTGCAATATGATGGCGTCTGCACCTGCCATCTCGATCGCTCGGCGGGCTTCGTCCACGCCGTACCCGTAATTAAGCTGCACAGCCCCCAGGTTTGCCAGCAAAAGTATATCTGGGGCGACCTTGCGCACCTGGTAAGTGACCTCCAAAACGTCATTCTCGACTGCCGCCCGCTGAGAACCCAACCCCATGGCGACGCCGGTAGCCTGGGCGGCCTCGGCCAGCGCCAGGTTGACTCTCTCCGCTTGGGCAGTTCCTCCCGTCATAGAGGATATCAGCAGCGGGTACCGGAGGTGTTTCCCCAGGAAACCCATGGAGCAATCCACATCGTCAAGAGCGATCTCCGGCAGCGCCTGGTGGACGAGCCGGAAACGCTCCAGGCCTGTGGTCACATTGGGGAAACCGACATTCTCCTCCAGCGCTATACGGAGGTGATCGGCCTTCCTGCGTTCGTGCCGCCCGGACATAAGCAACTCCCGATTAGAAATAGCTGATCGCATTTTACCAAAGCCATTCCACGGCGCGCAAATGAGGGGCAGGGCGGGATTTCGAAGCAATTCCTGGGGGCCCTACGGGCCCCCAGGAATTAGTTCGTTTTCCCCTCATTTCGTTCCTTGGTTTTTCCACATGGGCATGCTACAATATGCGGCAAATCCATGCTCCACAGACGCGACCTTTCGGCAATCCATCGATAATCGTCAGTAGGAGCTCATCCTGGCGTGGGAGGTAGCACCATGGTCAAGCGTGATGCTACCTTCCAAGTAAATCCACGGCGCGCGGTGCTGCTCAAGCAGAAAGAAAAAAACTCGTGTCATGTGCATTGGCATGGGCGGACCATGCTCCGCCCATAGGCGGTACGATGATCGACTTAAAGCGACTACAAAATCTGAACTTACACACTGTCCCCAGGTGGCAGATACTCCTAGGGAACACTCTTCTCCGCCTGAATTACAACTTTCCCAGGCGGACGGAAATCGTCATAGAAAATTACGAGCGAATCCCCAAAGATCGTCCTGTCATTTTCGTGATGAACCACCCGGACAGATATAGCTACCTGCCGTTCATGTATCGCCTGTATCGCCTGGGCGACCCATTCTTCTGCACCGTCTGGATCAAGGGGAAATACTACCAGAACCCTATCATGGGCGCGTTCTTCGACCATGTCAACGGGATGCCTTTGCCTTCCAGAGGATACCTGATAGCCGTGGATTTCAAGAGGACACTGAGACGCAAGCCGGACGATCGAGAGTACCGGCTCCTCAGGCAATGGGTGGATGGGAAAATCAGCGGAGAGGAGCTCCGGCTGCAAGCGAATCCAGACCTGATCAGGATTGCTTTCAGCCCTCACGGTGATTTCGACCCCGCTGCCGAGAATTATGCCCAATACCTGACCCGGCTCTACCAGAAGATGACGTCACTGGTGCTGAAGCACTCGGAGGATGCTTTGCTCCGCAAATCCCTGAACCTGATTGTCTTTCCAGAAGGCACAAGGTCATTGCGCCTGCACAGGGCCAGAAACGGTGTGGCGCAACTGGCGCTCTACCTGAAAAAGGTGCCCATAGTGCCTGTAGGAGGCAACGGATCGGAGAAGTGCTACCCAGGCGTTTTCCCCATCTCCAGGGGGTGTCGGATACTCTATCGCGTGGGCGAGCCAATACTGCCAGATGGCGAGACATGCCGATTCTCCATCAAAGAGCCTTTCACGCCGTTCACAGTCGAGGCAGAGCGAAAGCACCGCGAGAACTTCGACGGCCTGGCCGATCTGATAACCCGACGGATCGACATTCTGCTCGATCCTCAGTATCAGATGCGGGAAGGAGAGGAAGAAAAAAAGGACATGGGGAGGTTCCTATGATTCTGGATGACATCGCACTCATGGGTTCCCTGGACCAACAGGGAATGCGGGAACATGTAGAGGCCCTGCCGGCCCAGTGTCGAGATGCCTGGGAACAGGGCATGGCGCTGGATCTGCCGTCCGACATGGGCGAAGCGAAGTCCGTGGTCATCGCTGGGATGGGCGGCTCCGCCATCGGCGGGGATCTGGTGCAACGGTTGCTGATTGGGCATGCTGGCGTCCCGGTGTGGGTGGAACGGGGATACTCGATGCCTGCCTGGGTAGGCTCCGACACGCTGGTCATCGCATCAAGCTACTCCGGGAACACCGAGGAAACGCTCTCGGCATTCGCCGACGCTGGGCACAAAGGAGCGATGCGGCTTGCCATCACCACCGGAGGCAAGCTAAAAGCGGAGGCGGAGAACGCAGGCGTGCCCGTGATAACGATTTCCTACCAATCCCCGCCCAGAGGCGCACTGGGCTACTCGTTCACCCTGATCCTGGCTTCCCTGGTCAGGGTCGGCCTGGCACCGGACATGTCAGACGAAATGGAGGAGGCCATTGATGTGATGGACGCATGGCGGGGCGAGATCGGGCTCGAAGTGCCTGCATCCAAGAACGAAGCAAAGAGGCTGGCACAGGAGATATTCGGGCGGATGCCGATGATTCTGGCAGGGCCCACACTGGCGTCCGTCGCCCGGCGCTGGAAAGGGCAGTTCAACGAAAATGCTAAAGCCTGGGCGCAGTTCGATGAGCTGCCAGAGTGGGACCACAACGGCATCCTGGGGATGCGTTTCCCACAGGATGTGGCGGACAGGACGTACGTCATCTATCTGGACGCTCCGGCGGACTCGGAGAGGATCAAGATGCGCTGGGAGATCAGCAAGAGCCTGATGAAAAAACGCGGAATCGGGGTGCACACCGTCGTGGCCCGCGGCGAATCGGCCCTGGCGCAAGTGCTCGGATCCATCCATTTTGGCGATTTCGTCAGCCTCTACCTGGCTTTCCTCAACGGCGTCAACCCGACGGAGATGGCAGCGATCGAAGACCTGAAAAAAGAACTGGCATCAGGCCACAGACTCTGACGCGAAGCCGTTGCGAGACGACAGTCAGTTTCCCACCTGCGTTTCAGGGATATCCCCTTGTGAAAATGCCGGGCCTCCGAGGCAAATCGAAAGCCCAAAGCCGTCCCAGGAGCTTTCTCGACGCACCTGGGACGAATCACGATTCACCATTGGGGTCGACGGAGGCCGACGATAGTTCCTGGGGGCCTGTAGAGCCCCCAGGATTTGCTTCACATTCCCTATGCCGGTCAGCGCTTGCGTAAAGGACTAAGGCGGAAGTATACTTGTCGACGATGGATTGAACGCCGAAAAACACAAGGTCAGGAGGGAAGAATGAGGCACTTTGTTTCCGTAGCCGATCTCACACCGGAGGAGATCCAAAAAATCCTGGATTTCTCCATGACATTGAAAAAGGAACGGGCCGAAAAAGGGGAAAACAAGCCAATACTCAAAGGTAAAGCGCTGGGGATGCTTTTCCAAAAGCCGTCACTGCGCACGCGGGTCTCCTTCGAGATGGCGATGGTACAGTTAGGAGGATATGCTTTCTACCTGTCACCCAGCGAAGTGAAGCTGGGCCAGCGAGAGAGCGTGGCTGATGTAGCACGCGTCCTTTCCCGGTACGTCGACGTCATTATGGCTAGGGTGTTCGCTCACGAGCATATCTTGGAAATGGCCAGGTATTCTAGAGTCCCGATCATCAACGGTCTCTCCGATTTCAATCATCCATGTCAGGCCATTGCCGATTTCTTCACTATAATGGAGAAAAAAGGTGCCCTGAAAGGACTGAAACTGGCTTTTGTGGGCGATGGGAACAATGTTGCTACATCCCTGATCCTCACCGCCACCAAACTCGGCACCGATTTTTCCATCGCCACGCCGCCAGGGTACGAGCTTCCAAAGAGCGTGGTGGATCAGGCCAGGGAATTTGCCGAGCATTCAGGAAGCGATATCTCCATCACCGACGACCCTCACGAAGCCGTGAGAGGTGCAGACGTGATCTATACAGACGTGTGGGCAAGCATGGGACAGGAAGCGGAGTCGGAGAAGCGCCGCCGTGTTTTCCCACCGTACCAGGTCAATGAGAAACTCGTGGGCGAGGCAAAAAGCGACGCGATCGTAATGCATTGCCTGCCGGCCCATCGAGGGCAGGAAATAACCGATGGGGTCGCCGACGGACCCCACTCTGTCCTTTTCGACCAGGCAGAGAACCGAATGCACGCACAAAAAGGCATAATAGCGTGGGTTCTGGAGAAAATATAAGGGCTACCCAGGAAATAGCTCGCGGACAACACGGATAACACAAAAACCGGAATGGTGACCATTCCCTGAACACTTATGGATTTTGACGTCTCTCCGGAGCGACGGGGATTGCGATGGCAGACACGCTGGCAATTTTTTCACGTTTCAATTGGATGAGCGCCGTAGATGTGCTCTTCGTGACGCTGATATTCTATGGTGTCATACGTTTGCTTCAAGGCACGAGAGCTATCGCTCTCCTCCGCGGTCTGATCCTGGTGCTGCTGGTAATGGTCGTCCTGACGAATTTCACGAAACTGGCAGCCCTGAAATGGCTGCTGAACCAGCTCATCCCGGCATTTCTAATCTCCATTCCCATTATCTTCCAACCTGAATTGCGTCAGGCACTCGAACGGCTGGGAAGGACAGCTCCGCTTCTCGGGCGTACTACCGAGCGCACCGTAGAAGCTCAGGTGGTAGAGGCGATAGTGCAGGCTACAGCTTCGTTGGCGGACAAGCGTCACGGGGCAATCATAGTGCTACAAGGAGAAGTCGGGCTTCAACCATATGTGGACGCCGGAGTTCCCATGGATGCGAAAGTGTCCGCTCCGGTATTGATGGCCATTTTTTACCCTAATGCTCCCCTTCACGATGGCGCCGTCGTCGTGCGCGGCGACAGGATAGTGGCGACCAGCTGCGTCCTTCCTCTCACCGACCGCCACCTGGACATCCAGTTGGGCACGCGGCACAGAGCAGCCATCGGGATAACAGAAGTGAGCGATGCGCTGGCCGTTGTCGTCTCAGAGGAAACCGGCAGCATCTCCGTAGCCCGTAACGGCAGGATGGTCAGGTGGCTGGACGACCATCGCCTGCGGGAGATACTGCACAACTTTTATCATCCCCGCGGGGCTCTCCACAGGAACGGACATCGCGAACGCCAAGACGAGCAACCGGAAAGAAAAGCGGACGGGGTGAAATCCCGATGAAGAAACTCGACTTGATAGGCAATCTCAGCTCATTTCTGCTCTCTTTCGTTCTCGCCATGGTGGTGTGGGCAATAGCCACACAAAAGCAGGACCCGATCAGAACTGAAACTTTCGAGACAGATGTACCAATAGAGTATTCTTTGCCTCCGAAAGGGCTGGTAGTCGTAGGGACGGTAAAAAAGAGCGTGGACAAGATGGTTATCCGCGCTCCCAACAGCAGCTGGCGTGACCTGAACAGGGACAAGTTCCAGGCAAAAGTGGATATCTCCTCCCTGGGCGAAGGCCTACATGACGCACCGGTGCAAGTAAAATGCGCCGATCCTCAGGTTAGCATTCTGGAAGTAGTGCCAAGGGCAGTCAGCGTGAGACTGGAGAGGATGGTACAAAAGAAAGTATTGGTGGTGCCACACATTACCAGCGACGTGCCATTTGGCTACGAGATGGGAGTGGCAGATTTGTCCCCCAAAGAGGTGATTGTTGCCGGCCCATCTTCCTCAGTCGGCCGAGTGAAAGAAGCAATCGCCGAGGTATACCTGGGCACTATCAAGAACACCGTAACCCGGAAGGCCAAGCTAACCCCTGTCGACAGCGATGGCAACCCTGTAAGCAGTGTAGAACTTACCCCACTTGCAGTGACGGTCACCGTGCCGGTAAAGCAGCTCGCGGGCGTTAGAGAGCTGCCCGTGGTGACCCAGATAGCGGGACGACCAGCGCCCGGCTATCGGGTAACCGGCATATCCGTATCGCCACAAGAAGTCAAGGTACTGGGAAGCCCAAAGGATATCAAAGCGTTGCCGGGCTACGTGGAAACCCCACCTGTGGACGTTTCCAACGCTACCGCTTCAATTAAAGAAAGCCTTCCATTGAGCCTTCCCAAGAACATAACCGTTTGGGGGACTTACAGGGTAACCGTGCATGTGGATATCGCTCCCATCGAGGGAAGCATGACAGTCCAGCGGGAACTGATCATAAGAGGCCTTGATCCGTCTTTGGAAGCCCAGTCCTCGCTGGACAAGGTGACGGTGATTCTCTCCGGCCCGATTTCCAGGCTAAACAAATTACAGCCTGAGGAAGTCCAGGTGATGTTGGATCTGAGCGGCCTCCAGCCTGGAGTGTACAATCTCCACCCGCTTCCGATACCTCCATCGGGGGTTCAGGTAGACAGTGTAATCCCCCGGATCGTAGAGGTAACCATAAAGCCCAGAGCTACGCCCGAAGCGACCGGGACCGTAACCGCTACCATGACCATCACGGCCACCGGCACGGCGATTGTTACAGCAACACCGACATCGTCCCCGTGATTCCGTCAAAACACGTGTCGCGCCGGCAACACCACAGTCGGCCGTGGCACTGCCGGCGCTTCACTCTCCGTCCCGATTGTGTGTTGGGCCTACCCAATCACGCCTAGCTCCTTGCCGACCTTAGCAAATGCCTCCAGCCCTTTCTCCAGGTCTTCCCTAGAATGGGCGGCGGATATCATCACGCGGATGCGCGCTTTCCCCTTAGGCACGGTGGGATACCCGATGGCTGTGCCGAAAACGCCTTCTTCGTACAGCCGACTGCTGAATTTCTGGGCCAGCCTGGCCTCTCCCAGCATCACAGGCGTGATTGGGGTCTGACTGTGGCCGATGTCGAACCCAAGGCGCTGCATCTCACCCTTGAAATAACGGGCATTGTCCCACAGCCTATCCACGAGTTCTGTAGATTCCTGCAGGATGTCTACGGAGGCTATGCAGGCGGCAGTGTCCGGCACAGTCATGGCGCTGGAGAAGAGGAACGGTCTGCCACGCTGATGTAGCCATTCCACGATCTTTGAGTTCCCTGCCACGTATCCGCCGACAACGCCGAAAGCCTTCGACATAGTCCCGACCTCGATATCCACCCTGCCGTGGAGGCCAAAATAATCCACGATACCCCGGCCGCCATGTCCCAAAACGCCTTCTCCGTGGGCGTCATCCACCATCAAAATAGCCTCGTATTCCTCCGCCAGGTCTGCAATCTTGTCCAGAGGGGCGATGTCGCCATCCATGCTGAAAACACCATCCGTGATGATGAGGAGCCTGCGGTGTTTACCTTTGTGCTCCTCCAACACGCGCTTGAGATCGTCCGCATCGCAGTGCTTGTAGACGGCTCTGTCGGCCCGACTCAAACGCACACCATCGATGATGGAAGCATGATTCAACTCATCGCTTACGATCAGATCGCCCCTGTCCGCGAGGGCGGGGATCGTAGCCAGATTCGCATTGAAGCCGGACTGGAAAGAAATGGCAGCCTCAGCGCCCTTGAACGCAGCCAGCTTTCTTTCCAATTCCAGATGGAGGCTCAGCGTCCCCGCTATGGTGCGCACGGCACCGGGGCCGACACCATATCTATCGATGGCTTCTTTTGCTTTTTCCACCAAACGGGGATGGTTTGCCAGACCGAGGTAATTGTTCGAGCAGAAATTGAGGACTTTGCGTCCGTCTACCACCAACCAGGGGCCTTGCGGGCTTTCGATGGTACGTATGTGAGTGTAGAGCCCGCTCTCTTTGAGGTCTTCCAGAGATTCGTCAATCCATGCAAGCTTGTCACCCATGTTTCACCTCCTCGTGATAACATCTGTGCAGGGTAACTCCCCTCTCCCAACGTCGAACGACCAGCACCGATCGAGAACAGCTTTCTCCCAAAATTATACCACACCCGGCAGTTTGAGGGCAGACCACGGGTCCGTCAAGTAGGGGCGACCTGCAGTCGCCCCTACCAACCGCAAAATTGAGCGGCGCCCGGTCCGGCGCCTGTGCACAGCTGTACGTGTTCATGGGTAGGCGAAGGCAGTGCCTTCGCCTACCCACCACCCCACTGACACAAGTTGACAAGCCACTACGGGAATGCGGAGCGAATCCTGGGGGTCCTACAGGTCCCCCTGAACTGTCGCCGGCCCCCATCAACCCCGATGGTGAATCGTGATTCGCCCCAGGTGCGTCGAGAAGGCTCCTGGGACGGCTTTGGGCCTTCGATTTGCTTCGAAAACCCACACCAGATACTGAGTGGGCGCCGTCTCAATGCGGTCCAGGCGGTCATCTGCCGGATACGGATTCCTTCAAGCGCCGGATT
>WFSD01000228.1 GCA_015486235.1 Anaerolineae bacterium | reverse complement strand
TGCCGAGTCGGTGGATGCTTTGGATCAGAAGCTTGGCCTGCATTTGGGAAACGGGCTGATTGGCTGGGTGGCGGCGCAACGGCAACCGGCCCTGGTGGATGACGTGACGAAGGATGAGCACTGGATGCCGGTTCCTGGGCTGGATGACTGGGTTCGCTCCGCGCTGAGTGTGCCGTTGCTTAGCGGGGATGAGGTGGTAGGGACGTTCAGCATCTACAGTGACCGAGAAGCTTTTTTCAACGACGAACATCGCAGGTTAGCGGAGTCGATTGCTGCCACTGTGGCGGTGGCGATTGCCAACGCCCGGTTGTACGAGCAGACACGGCGCCACCTGCAGAGCCTGACCAACCTCAACCGTGCTTCGCAGGCCATTGCCTCTTCATTGGACGCGAAGGAGATATTGAAGCAGATCGTGGACCTGGCAGGGTCTGTCGTCAACTCGGACTACACCAGCGTTGTGCTGCTGGACGAGGATGGAGAGCCGGTGTTAGATACTGAGGATTTCCGGGGTGTGCCTCCGGTGTCACAGCGTATCCGCAGCAGCGGTGTCACCCGCCATGTGTTGGATAGTGGGCAGCCAGTGGTCGTGGACATGATCGCCGGGGATGGGGCGACGAGCCCTCCGCTCCGGCATCCGGATGGCGAGCTGATAGGGGCGAATCCTGCCCTTGTCGCTGCCGGTATTCGGTCGTTTGCTGCTTTGCCCATTCAGGCAAAGGGGAAGACACTGGGCATACTGTTCGTGCACAGCCGCCAGCCTTACGCTTTTCATGCACAGGTGCCACTGCTGACCACTTTTGCCAACCAGGCTGCTGCGGCCCTTGAGAATGCTCATTTGTACGAAGAAGTCGTAGATGCTAATGCTGATCTGGAGGAAGCGCTGCGCCTTCGAGAAGAACTGGTGCAAAATGTTTCCCACGAATTGCGTACGCCGCTGGCGCTGATCAGAGGATACGCCGAGCTCATGCTTTCGGGTGCTTTGGGGAGCATGACGCCGGAACAAGAGAAAGCATTGCAGGTCATGGTACGCAGGTCTCAAGATCTGGTCAGGATGGTGAACGATTTGCTGATGCTCAAGGCCTCGGGTACGGGATTGTCGAAGCGAGAGGTATTTGACTTAGGAAAGCTGGTCTCGGAAATAATGCAAGAGATGGGGCTGGAGGCTGAGAAGGCCAACATAACGTTCGAACGAGATTTCTCCGAAAGTGCGTCTATGATAAAAGGGGACAGGGAATCCATGTCCAGGGTTGTGAGCAACCTTCTGGGGAACGCCATAAAATTCAGCCCGAACGGAGGTACGGTGACTGTGAGGCTCCGGCCATATTCTGAGGATGAAGTTTTGTTGAGTGTCAGTGATACTGGCATAGGGATACCGCCGGATAAGCTGGAGAAGATTTTTGAGCGATTTTACCAGGTGGATGGCTCTACTACCAGGAAGTTTGGTGGCGCAGGCATAGGGCTTGCGCTGGCGAAGGAGATAGTGGCTGCTCATGGGGGTCGTGTTTGGGCGGAGAGCGAAGGAATCCCTGGGAAAGGTTCTACTTTCTTTGTGACGCTCCCGGCGGAGGAGGGAATAGATGCGAAGCAATAGCTGGGGTCCTTGGAGGTTGCAAATCTCTAGCGTAACTCGAGTTTTGCGATTGAATAGCTCGTGAGGGCCTAGTGGATCTTAACAAACGGACGATCAGACCAACACCAAAAGCCAGCCAAGTCAACTCCAACCGAATTGAGTTGACCTGCCCGGCTGCGAGAAAAGGGAAGCGTGTGACCCCAGGCTTAAGAAGCAAAAAGCGTTTGCAGTACGGTTTCTGGGGAGTTGTCGGCGAGTTGCTCTGCTATCCAGTAAACCAGATGTCCCAGCAACTCATCAACGGCCGCCTGGCACCGCTGACCAGTTGATTTGAGCTGGCCTCTCACCGCCCGACGTGAGCGTCCTGGTAGTCCTTGGTCGCCGAGAAGAGAGTACGCTACGGAAGAGAGGTACCAATGACGTTTGATACCCCGTAAGCTGCGTAGCTGATAGTCTTCAAAGCCCAGGTGCCCCTTGATGTCTTCGTTGAAAATTTCGGTGGGCCAACGGTCGAGATATATGCTCAAGATTTGCTTTGCTTTCCGGTCCTTCCGGTTGGTAGAGTAAAAGGTGGGTGTATCCTTTAGCTCCAGCTTGTCAGCATAAGTGGCTACAAACCGAACTTTCTGGCGAGAAAGTGCCAGCCCTTCGAGGGTTTCTGTCTTTGTGCGTGGCGGTGGATCACACTTTGCTTTATGCCGCTCGCACGTAATACATCTACAACATTCCTGGAGGTGTCCTATGCAACAGACAATCGCACAGACGGTCGGCCAGGCCTTGTGGCCACAATCCATCGGGCGCCAGAAAGCCTTGTTCATCCTTGCCGGAAGTCTATTGATGGCGTTGTTCGCTCGGATCAGCGTTCCGCTGCCTTTCAGCCCTGTGCCCATCACCGGTCAGACGTTTGCCGTCTTGCTCGTCGGCGCGTTGCTAGGCGGCCGCGATGGTGCAGTCAGCGTGCTGGCTTACCTGGTCGAAGGCATGTCCGGATTGCCCATCTTTGCTAACGGAGTTGGTGGCCCGGCCGTGCTGTTTGGTCCGACGGGTGGATATCTGTACGGCTTTATTGTTGCCGCCTTTATTGTCGGCCAGCTGTGTGAACGCGGGTGGGATCGCCGTCTCGGCACGACTGCAGCAGCTATGGTCATCGGCGACTTGGCGATCTATCTCTGCGGCCTGCCCTGGCTGGCCCGGTTCGTAGGCGTGGATAACGTGCTGGCGCTGGGTCTGCTACCTTTCATCCCTGGAGACCTGCTAAAGATCGGGTTGGCCGCGCTGGCATTGCCCACCAGCTGGATGTTGATCGGGCGGCACAGCGCGTGAACATCCCCCGCTTGGTCATCGCTGGCACCCACAGTGGCGTGGGCAAGACTACTATCACTGCCGGAATCATCGCCGCCTTACAGCGCCGCGACCTGCGTGCCCTGGATGCCCGGTAAGTCCTATCTGCTCCCTGTCTGCATTTGGTGAAAGCTCTCTGTTGTCCGCCGCGCGCCAGGGCTTTGCATCCCGCGGAGAATCCCTTGAGCATCTGGAAAAATGCCGGAAGCCAAGGGCGATTCTCTCGGTTGCGCTCTCCGGCCTCCGGGTTTTGCTCCGAAAGCAGCTTTATATTTTGACACCTCCGGCAGCCAGTGTATAATTGGAACTGCTTTTTGACCATCAACAACTGAATATGCAAAACCTTCGGGGCGGGGTGAGGCCTTGAGGCCAATTCCCGACCGGCGGTGGGGCGCTGAGCGCCGAGCCCGCGAGCCTCTGCAGAGGCAGATCTGGTGCGCCAAGCATGGCAAAGCCAGAGCCGACGGTATAGTCCGGATGGGAGAAGGTTACAGCGAGCACAAAGTGTTCGCGCGCGTTTCGATTACTTCCCCGGAGGCCCCTGCTTCCGGGTTTCTTTTTGCAGGGGCCCCCGAGGGCGCGCTATGTTGTGCACACTCCCCGAAGGCAATCGCTTTCGGGGATTTTTTGATTGCGGGCGAGAATATGACTTTAAACGATACGATATTCAGAGCTTACAGAAGTCAAAAACAGAAACCACCACTCCGGTGGCTGCTCAGGCACGGGGATTATCTCTTCTTCCCCGTCGGTCTGGCTCTTCTTCTGCTGATGTGGCAGGGGCTGGTTAGCTTCTACCACTACCCACCGTTCGTGCTGCCATCGCCGTCGGAAGTAGCCCGCAGGGGCGTACTCATGCTCAGAGATGGCAGCCTCATGTACCACACCATCTTCACGCTGAAGGAAATCTTCCTTGGGCTTGCGTTGGGGCTCGCCGCAGCCACAACCATCGGCTACGCCCTGGCGAAAGTGAACACGCTGGTAGGCATCCGGTCCGTGGACAAAGACTTGAGGGATCTGATGAGATCACTCAAGGCAAGCTGCCGGCAAACTCTCACCATGCTGGAAATACCAGCATCAATGCCTGTACTCCTGGGAGGATTCAAGGTTAGCGTGACACTGGCGGTAATCGGTGCCGTGGTCGGAGAGTTCATCGGGGCAGACCGGGGACTCGGATTCCTGATCAACGTCGCCAGAGGAACCCTGGATACACCGTTGCTATTCGTGGTGATCTTCACCCTGGTGATCATTGCGCTGGTCATGTACTTGGGAGTGTTAATGCTGGAAAGAATCCTGTTGCGCTGGCAACGGGCAAGATAAATTTCATCGTGGAGGACTCTACCATGCTCAAGAAAACAACTTTACTGCTGCTCATCGTGGTCAGCATGCTCATCACCACAGCATGCTCAGGCAAGAAACAGCCGCAGGAAGTGACGCTGGCAATGGGCTACATCCCAAGCGTCCAGTTTGCACCCTTCTACATGGCTGTGGAAAACGGCTACTACGAGAAAGAAGGAATAAAAGTCAATTTCAAGTACGGAATGGAATCGGACCTGGTGAAGCTGGTAGGGACAAACCAGATCCCGTTCATGGTTGGCAGCGGAGAGGAAGTTATCCTCGGGCAGGCACAAGGTCTGCCAGTAACCTACGTGATGCGCTGGTACAGAAAATTCCCTGTGGTGGTGTTCTCGCTCAAGGGAAGCAACATCACCAAACCGAAAGACCTGGAGGGAAAGAAGGTAGGCATTCCAGGCATGTACGGCTATCCGACTACATTGACCTGCCATCTAACGGCATAATCACCAACAAACAGATGGTCGGGGAACATCCCGAGCTCGTAAGGGGAATCGTCAAAGCGACGCTCCACGGGCTGAAAGATACGCTGGCAAACCCAGACAAAGCGTTCGAAGTCAGCCTGAAGTACGCGCCAGAAGCTGGGAAGGACGAAAACCAGATAAAGACCAACAAGGCAGTATTTGACGAGGTACTGAAGCTATGGCGGGCGAAAGAGAGCGAGCTTGGGCTTTCTGACCCAAGATCGTGGGGAAAAGCGGTCAAGTTCATGGAGAAGGCCGGGCTCATAAATAAGCACGTCGACCCGAAATCCTGCTACACCAACGAGTTCGTCAAGTGAAAGAGAAAACAAAGCCCCTCCTCCGGGTGGGGGGGCTCTACCACCAGTTTGTGAACCAAAATGACGAAGCCCTGCCAGTGCTGGAGGGCATATCCTTCCAGGCGTTGGATGGAGAATTCCTGGTAGTGATAGGCCCCTCCGGGTGCGGCAAAAGCACAGTGCTGCGAATCCTTGGTGGGCTCCTGCGCCCCACGCATGGCAAGGTGTGGTTCGCCGGAGAAAGGCTGCGCGGCCCGCGAACCGATATCGGTTTTCTGTTCCAACAGCCCAACCTGATGCCTTGGAGAACCGCGCTGCATAACACCACACTTCCGCTGGGAGTGCGCGGCGTCCCAAAAAAAGAAGCAGAGGAACAGGCCTTAGAGATCTGCCGACAGGTGGGGCTGGAAGGGTTCGAGAAAGCGTATCCCTCGCAGCTTTCAGGCGGCATGAAGCAACGAGTCGCGCCGGCGTGGGTTCTAATCCGGCGACCAAAGATGCTGCTGCTGGATGAGCCGTTCGCGGCGTTGGATGCGATGACAAGGGAGCGACTCAACCTTGAATTGCTACAACTGTGGAGGCACTATGGGCATACGGTAGTGATGGTTACACACAGCATCACAGAGACGGTCGTGCTGGCGGACAGAGTACTGATACTGTCACCAAGGCCTGCCAGGTCGCGCCAGGAACTGGAAATCACCCTTCCCCGCCCCCGTAGCTTCTCTCTGCTGGAATCGCCAGATTTCATCGCCTATGAGCGGGCAATCAGAAAAGCAGTGGGGTTGCTGGGCTAAGGATGTCTAAAGGCAAGAGATACGGTCGAGGCACCCATAAGCGATTTTACGGGCTGCAGGCAAGCCAGCATGAGGAAAAACCCCGGGACTATCCCGGCCATCATCAGAAGAGGGAGAAGACTTTGGGCGAAGACTTCATGTTACGGGCACTGCAATTAGCCAAACGGGGCAAAGGCCGCACCAGCCCGAACCCCATGGTTGGCGCAGTGCTGGTGAAGAACGGGAGTGTCGTCGGAGAAGGGTTCCATCCCCGGGCCGGAGAGCCTCATGCAGAGATTTTTGCCCTGCGCCAGGCCGGAGAGAATGCAAGAGGGGCCACACTCTACGTAACGTTGGAACCATGCAATCACTACGGACGTACCCCTCCTTGCACCAAGGCTATCATCGCTGCTGGCGTGGCGGAGGTACATATGGCGATGCTGGACCCAAACCCGCTGGTCGCTGGCGGCGGAAAGAAGGAACTGGAGGCTGCAGGGATCCGTACAGTGGTGGGGGAACATGAAAACGAGGCAAAGAAGCTAAACGAAGTGTTTCTGCATTGGGTGACTACCGCTCGGCCGTTTGTTATCGCCAAATTCGCCGCAAGCCTCGATGGCAAAATTGCCACGCGTACAGGAGAATCCCGGTGGATCACCGGACCGGCAGCCCGCCAATATGCACACGAACTCCGAGATCAGGTGGATGCCATCCTGGTGGGAGTCAATACCATAATCAAAGACAACCCAGAATTGACAACCCGCCTGGAGAAAAAGGACGTGCACCACCCGCTGCGGGTCATCCTGGACAGCCGTGGTCGAGCACCCCTCACAGCGCGGGTGTTCGATCCTGACCTGCCCGGCCAGACGCTGGTGGTCACAACAGAGGCAATGCCCCAAAAGACACGCCAGGCGTTGAACGACAGGGGAATCGAAGTACTGGTGCTGCCTGCAGATAAGGGTCAGGTCAACCTTCCTGCGCTACTGCACGAACTTGGCGCCAGAGAGGTTACAAGCGTGCTGGTCGAGGGGGGAAGCACCGTTTTGGGGAACTTCTTCGCCCACGGACTGGTGAACAAAGTGGTGGCCTTTATTGCCCCGATGATCATCGGCGGCCAAGAGGCACCAACAGCGGTAGGAGGTTCAGGGGCGGAGCGGCTGGCCGATGCATGGAGGCTGAAAGAAATAGAGGTAACACAAGTGGGAGTAGATCTGCTCGTCACGGGCTACCCAGCATAGCCGCAGATCTACCGGACAGAGCAGGCTTGCAAGGAGGAAAGTGCTTTTATGTTTAGCGGAATCGTTGAAGAGATAGGAAGAATACGGCGGGTGAAACGTAGCGGGGGCTCAGAGAGAGTAGAGGTGGAAGCTCAGCGGACACTGGAGGGAACGCACCGCGGGGATAGCATTGCCATCAATGGAACATGCCTGACCATAACCGATCTGAGCTCGAGGAGCTTCACCGTAGAGCTCGCGCCGGAAACGCTGCGACGGACGAACCTGGGACAGGTGCACCCAGGCGACCCTGTCAACCTGGAGCGCAGCCTGAAGGTGGGTGGACGAATTGGCGGGCACTTTGTACAGGGACACGTGGATGGGGTGGGTACGGTAAAAGACCTAAAACCGGAAGGGGATGCGGTTATCATTACCTTTTCGGCTCCACC
>WFSD01000227.1 GCA_015486235.1 Anaerolineae bacterium | reverse complement strand
CTCGTCAAGACATTTCGTCTCTGTCTTCCTTCCGACCTCCAACTTACACTCTAATTATGAGCCAAAGGGGTGAAAAAAGAGGTAAATAGAGGGTTAAAACCTGGTTACAAAACCTTGCCCCATCATCCGCATGCTTTGCACATCCTGAAGCCGGGATTTCGAAGCAAATCGAAAGCACGAAATCGCTTCAGGGGCATTTTTCGACGCATCTGAAGCAATCCGCTACTTGCCGTTGGGGTTGATGTAGAGCGATAACGGTTCTGGGGATTTCTGGGGGCCCTACGGGCCCCCAGAAATTACTTCGTTTTCCCAAGCCAGACACCTGAAGACAATCCGGCCGGAATCGTGTATAATTGTCTCTGTTGGGGATTTCGAAGCAAATCAAGGCCCGGAAACGTTCCTGGGAGCCCTCACACTCGATACAGGGCTCGTGCTGTGGCTTGCCAGGGGTTAACAAAGCCTCTCGAAAGGCAGGTTAATTCCTGGGGGCCCTATGGGCCCCCAGGAATTACTTCGTTTTCCCCTGTTGGCAAAAGACGAGGTCACTTGAGACACAAGGAGGTAACCCAATGAAAAAGGCAATATCGCTTCTGCTATTGCTCAGCACGGCAATAATATTAACCGGGTGCAACCGCCACCCCGTTGCGTCCACACCACGACCCCAACCCACGGAGGCAAATGTGCCGACACCATCACGACCTGCCGAGACGAGCCAGCCGACTCCCACGCAAAATAGTAGCCATGGAGGAGAGATGTCCTGGAACCGGGTCTGCATGGATGCCACGACGAAAGCCCTGGAGATGGAGATCAGCAGGTATAACTCTTGGTTGGGAAACGCCAGCGCTTCCAAGAAAAAGATGTATCGAAACGCTCTCGACTACCTCCAGAGAGAGCTGAAGAAGTATCAACAGATGGATCCTGCGGATTACAAGCCTGGTGACGCCTGCCACAGCATCCCTGGCGTCGAGATAGGAACTTACGGCAAGACCAAGTGTAAGTGTCCATCAGAACCAATCACTGTGGAGGCGTGGGTGCGCGAGAAATTGCCCGGGATGCTGGACTACAAAGGTGAGTCCAGATCCGGCCCATTCTATATAGCCACAGGGATCAAAGGAGGCGATTTCAGCGTAATCAAGCGTGGGGTTCACTACGATATGACACTTTATCCACTACTGCCTGAATCGTATCCATTCCCGAGCACTTACGTCTGCATTGGGGCGTTCAAGGTGGCGCGCTAGCGGCCGCGTGTAATGGGGCGCAGCACTGCGCCCCTGCCCCATTCCATGGGAGAGGGGGCACCGCAGGCCGCCGGAGGCGGCTGGGGTAATAGGTGAGGACAAAAAAGCGGCCACAACACCTGCCGTCATCAGCTGACCTGGGCTTTCCCCAGACCAGCTCGATTCCCATTGGATCGGACGTGTCTATCTTCCGACCCACACTCTGTGCCCTGATCTATCCACCAGCAAGGCGAGGGGCAGCGCCGGGCCGTCTTCCGGCTTTCGCGATGTCACCTCTCCGCTTTTCCTATCCACCCACGCCAGGTCGTCGGCCTCCGATAGGATGATATGCTCCCCGTCCGGGGATAGCGCCAGGGCGAAAGCGGTACCCCATGGATGCTCCAGGTTCGCCTTCAGCGTCCTCACGATCTCCCCGCTCTCGGAATCCAGCACAGCGATATTGTGAAACTCAGGAGAGAGCAGGTAAAGCACAAAGACCTCTCCGGATTCTTCATCCACAGCTATGCTTTGTGGCGCTCCAAGGCCGCCCAGGTGCACCCTGGTCGTCTCAACTCCCCGACTCGTATCCCACACTCCAACCGTGTCGTCACCAGTGTGGGCCACGAACAGCCTGTTTCTGATCCTGTCGAGGGCGAGCGCATACGGCACTGGCCCCGTGCGCCATCGCGCCAATATGAGCCCCTCATACCAATCCAACACTGCAATGTCGTCGGCACCCGCCTCCGACACGTAGGCCTTGCCACCGGACTCCACGATGTCGCCAGGAAGCCGCAGCCCATCGATTTCTCCCATAGGCATCAGCGTATCGGCATCCCAGATGGACACCCTCCCCGACGACCACTCGCTGACCAGCAGCGAACTGCCGTCGGAGGAAACCGTCATCGCCCTGACATCGGCATCCAGACGGCGTCGCACCAGCGCTGACATCGTGCCAGGATCATAGATAGTCAGGGTGTGTCCGTCGGCAGCGTACAGATTCCTCCCGTCTGGTGACAGGGCCAACGCTTTCGCGATCGTTTTTCTGTGGATTGCCATGCCCGATAGGCCGTAATGACCGGAAGTGAGAATCACCGGGACGAACTGCCGCTGGCCAAGAGACACTCCGCGCAGGCGATACCGCCCGCCGCAGGAAATTCTTCCGGGGAGGCCGGAAACTCGCAGGTACAGCCGTTCGTTCTCCATGGGAACCCACGTAACTATGACGTCGGCTCCAGACGAGCAGTTTTCTCGGAGCAAGCTCATCCCATCCGGTCCGTACAGCCCCAGGCAGATTCCCAGGCCTGGCGTCAAAGGCTCAGCTCTCCACCCTCTCATCTGCCCCACAGGCACATCGGAGTAGACCCAGTCCACATCATCGTATCCGTGAAAAGAGTGTTTCTCCCCGGTTGTAAGGAGACGATGAGCAAGGGCCTGCGTGTCGTCCGGTTCCCAGGCATCGGGAGGCACAGCGCAGGTGGGCGTTGGCGTAGGGGAAGGTGCCGGCGTCGGCGTTACCACAGGGCCACTGTCCTGGAGGACGGTCACAGTGTTGTCCTCCGCGTTGCTGATGTACACCCGGTTCGTAGAGATATCAACAGCTATTCCTTCTCCCGCCCCTCGACCGATGGGGAGCCACTGGATCCATTGCTGAGTCTCCCCGTCGAAAATGTGGACTGCCTGCTGCTCAGGACACAGAACGAAGAAATGGCCACTGTTCGGATTCACGCCCACGTTGTAGGGTGAGCACTCCAGCGGGATGGTGTTCACCACCTCATCCGAGTTCATGTCTATCACCGAGACGCTGCTACTGTCTCGGTTCGCGACATATATCCGCCGCCTAACCGGATCCATTCCGATGCCGTAAGGGCCCACCCCCACAGGTATGGCTCCGATCATGTCACCGCTGTTGCCATCCAGGATGAAAACCCGCCCGCCCATATGGTCGGTGCCGTAGACTTTGCCGGAATCGGGATCGAACAGAAGGAAAGACGGCTCCCCGCCGATATACACGGTTTTCTCCACCCTCCCCAGTGGGCCGTCCAGCAGGCTCACAGTGCCCGAGCCGAAGTTCGCCACATAAACTCTGCCGCTGGCCGGGTCCACAGCCACACCATCCGGATGCCCACCCACTCGAATCGACGAGAGCAGGTGTCCGTCGGAAGCCGTGACGCGTGCCACGTTGTCGGTAAACTTGTTAGCGATGTACACGATGCCCGCCACGGGATCAAAAACCACGCCGTTGGGTCCTGTTGCACCGCCAAGGGAAACGCCGGAAGTTTCGTTTGCGATGGTGTCTATCACTGTCACGTTCCCGCCCCAATGGTTGGCCACATATGCCCGGTGTGTCGCAGGGTCCACGGATATTCCGTGCGGGCCTTGCCCTACAGTGAGCGTCCCCCACGGGACAGCAGGCAGCGTAGGCGTGGAGGTAGGAGATGGTGTGATCGTCGGCGTGGCGGTTGGAGTAGGTGTGGATGTCGGAGTAAACGTCGGTGTGGGGGTCGGCGTGCTCGTTGGCGTGGGCGTTTCCGTGGGTGTTGGCGTTAGAGTAGGCGACGGAGTGATGCTCGGCGTAGGGCTTGGGCCATAAGTCGCCGTGGAAGACGGCGTCGGCGTCTCCGTAGGCGTAGCAGTCGCCGAGGGTGTTGGCGTCTCTGTGGGCGTGCCTGTTGCCGTGGGCGTCGGCGTATTCGTTCCGGTGGCAGTTGGCGAAGGCGTAGGAGTGGAAGTAGGCATCGCTGTAGACGTGGGCGTTGGAGGCGGCGTAGGGGTAGGGGGTATCACCACTACAGGCGCTACGCCGTAAAGCGGCTGGATGGTGGTATTGCTCGCTGTGGCAGTGAAATCGCTCCGGTACTTACCACCGGATGCCGAAGCGTATGCCTGGAAATGGATGGTGAGTGCCGCCGCCATGAAAGGGTGCGATTTATCGAGAGCAAGGACGGCATCATACTGGGGGTGATGGAGCCCGTTAGGCGCTATCCAATCCCACACCGCCCACTCTCCCTTGGGATCGCTCAACTCGAAAGGAGCCACACCGTGTACCTCCGGCCACCCTTGCCAGTAGTCCCTAAATGCCCTCTGGATGTACTCCGCCCGGTTTGTTTCGTTTATCGGGGGATAGAGAGGATCCGTCGGGTCACCCAGGCCGTATCCGGTCTCGCTGATGAACACATCCACGTTTGGACGCCCCCAGTCCGCCAGCCTCTCCAGTTGTGGCAGGTAAGAATCTATGGTCAATCGGGAGGAACCGGACGTCCCCCTGTGCCTGTTGAACTCCGGCGGGTGGTTGGAAGGATACGGATGCGCGGCCCACAGGTCGAAAGCCCACAGGCTGTTCGGGTCTGACGAGAACATGCCATCCATGAACCTCACAGGCGAGATGTTCCCGCCGGGGGCCAGCGGCCCATTCAGAACCTTGATCCGCGGATCGCCGATGGACCGGATCGCTCCTGCTGCCTGCTCCAGAAAATGGGCATACTCGCCGGGATTCGCGGAGCCTCCCCACTCGGAGTCCATGTTTGGCTCGTTCCAGATTTGCACGTAAAGGGTGAACCCGTCCCGCCGGGGAAGCCCTGCCACCACCCGCTTGAACGCTTCCGCCATGGACTGGTAGTTTCCTGGCCAGTTCGCCGGAGGAGCTAGCCATCCAGTTCCACCCCGCACCCCCTGAAGCCTCACAACCGGCTGCAGGCCCCGGTCGTAGGCGGCATTGACGAAGTCATACCAGCAATATTTTGGCCTCCGGGTGTCCGGGGTGATCCCATAGAAAAGCTGCTTGGCCCAGGCATGATACCCCATTAGCCAACGCATGCGATCCAGTTGCCAGAAAATAGTGTTGGATACGCATTGGTCTTGCACGAAAGTGTTTATTCCGTAGAAGCTGTCCCCGCGGCGCTCCGGCGCTTGCAATCCACTCCATGTAAGGTGCCGCCCATCGATTTGAGGGTTGGCTGTCGAGACGAGAGCGTGATTCCGGTATATCCTGGTGCTGCCGCGACGGTACGTGAAGCCCAGAGGCAATGTGGCGTGGAGGACGACGCCGGTCGCTGGCACATCGCCGTTGTTTGTCATGGTGACCGTGTAGTAAACCAGGCCCCGGGATGATATCCAACTGGGTGCAGCCTCCGCGCCCATGCTCACCACAGGCCAGGGCAGGCCCGCGTAAGTGCGACCTGCCAGCACTATCGAGAGCAAGATCGCCGCCGCGACGAGAAAGTAGAGTTTTTCTGCTGCCTTATGGTTCGTCACGTACTTTTCCTTTCTCTGACATGGATCACGCTCTACATTTGCCGAAACCCTTCACTCAATCTTATCCATTCTTCTATCGAGAGAGTCTCCGCGCGCCTGCTCGGCTGTATGCCTGCCTGGCGCAACACCTCCCCGACACTCTCCGAGGACATTCGCAATCCCCCGGAGAGGGAATTGTGCAGCTGTTTTCGCCTTTGGGAAAAACCTGCTTTTACCACGCGGAAGAAATGTTCCCTCCTCTCAGGCAGGACGAGCGGAGAGTGATAGCGCTTTATCCGTACCACACCGGAATCCACTTTTGGAGGTGGGTAGAACGCCCCGGCGGGTATCCTGAAGAGCATCTCCGCCCGACCGTACACCTGGACGCTTACCGACAGCAAGCTCATCCGAGGGGGGGCAGCCGTCAGCCGCCGGGCCACCTCCCATTGGACGGTCAGCACCATCATGTCAGGAGGATGCGGGTCTTCCAGAAAATGGCGTATCGCAGCGGATGTGATGTAGTAAGGCAGGTTGGCGACCACTTTGTAGCTGCAATCGTGAGGGACGATCTCCGCAGCTCCGATTGCCAGGACGTCGCCTTGGATTATCCGGACGTTCCCGGCACCCCCCAGGTATTCCCTCAACACCGGGATGATTGCCTCGTCCAGTTCCACCGCTATCACGCTTTTGGCTTCGCGTGCCAGCAACTTCGTCAGCACCCCCACGCCCGGCCCGACCTCCACAACCACATCGCCTGGACCAAGGCTTGCTGCTTTCACTATCCGCCGGACAGCTCTTTCGGACACCAGGAAATGCTGTCCCAGCCCTTTCCTCGGGCGCAGACCATGCTTTTCCAGGATGGCGGGAATCTTCACTCTCACCTCTCCCTCGGCCAGTTCGGAAGCACCCAAGGTATCTGGCTTTTCGGAGGTGCGGGGGCGAGCAAGTACACGTCCACCCAGCGGTACCAGTAGACCAGATCGGACTCGTCGTAGCCCAGGTCTATCCTCCGGCCCAGGATGCGTCCGCCAGTATCGGCTACATCCCCGAACCCATAGCCGGGCACGTACACCCTCCCGCCCAGGTTCACCACCCTGGGGTCCACCGCTACTATGCCGCGCCGCATCCGCCACCCAAGGCGCGTTATCCCGAACAGAGGATGGTTGCGGGGCTTGCCGGAGCTTGCAGCGGTGTACGATGTAGCCAGCATGCGGATTTTCCGCCAATAGGTGATAACCCGGCCGTCCGGGAGGGTCATCGTATGCACGACGATCTTCCGACCGTAAGCCAGTTTCTCCTTGATTGGCTCCCGCTCGATCCAGGTCTCCTCCAGAAGCCGCTTCTTCAGCTCACCGTCCCTGTAAATCAATTCGTAGCGCCGCTTGAGTATTCCCGGAACTCCCTTTTGCTCCAGCCGCCTGTGGTCTATTTCCAGTCGATCGTCCGGCACCCATACGGTGGTGAAGGGAATCGGGTTTGTCTCTATTTCTATCTTAGTGCGAACACGAATGACCCGGATCACTTGATACGGCTCCAGTGGGGACGATAGCGGTGGTGACACCTCGTCCTCTCCGGCCACGATTACGCCTTCCTGGGCCAGTGCTCCTCCGACAGTGCGCGCCACGCTCCGCGTCCCCCACCGGCGTCCGTCTGCCTGGATGGTTATCGGCACCGAACGTCGGATGTAGATTTGCATTCCCTCCGTTGCCGGCGCGCTCAGCGCCGGGCGCACCACGTCCTTGTCGTGCAACTTTATGTGCTGCTCTTCGAGCACTCCCCCCACCGTCCTGGCCAGGGTTCTCACGGAATACGAGGCGGCTCCGTCGTGGATCACCAGTCCGTGGGATCGCCTCACCTCGATTTGTATCGGCTGTAGCGGCCTGAGCCATGGGGGCCTGGGCCACCCCGGTTTTCCATCCGGCGCGGGCTTGCATCGAGGCAGAGGAGCAGAAGTGGAAGTCAGCTTGCCGTTCAGAAGCACTTCATCGCCCCGCCCCAGGAGCACACCTGCCAATCGCAAAGCGTCGCCGACCTTCCCCCCGACGATTTCCAGGCGGTCCTTTTCGCCATCCGTCCTGAGCAATACAGGGCACGCCCGCTTGATGGCGATCACCATGTTCGGCGTGATCCGGGCATCCCTTGAAGTGGCGAGTTCGTCGGCAGGGGCCACCCGGATGCCCTTCTCGTCCAGCATTCCGCCGACAGTGGAAGCGTGGGTATACAGCCGGACGGGCGGATCGGCATCCACAGCTATCCACACCGGTGTAGCTGTGTGCCTGTTCCATGCCACCAGGCCTGCGAGCAGCAGAAGCGGTATCAGGAGGACACTCCAGAGGGACGTGCGCTCATCCATGCCGACGGATTGCCTCCAGGAACCCAGACATCATGTCAGCGGCCTCATCCCGCCCAGGGCGCGCACCGCTCAGGGCGTGGAAGGAGAGCACATATCCTTTCATGACGTGTTCCCTGGTTTTCTCGCCACGAGCGACCCCACAGGGCGGTCGCCATCCGTGAGCTCGCGGTAATCGAGGATTTCCCATTCTCCAAAAGCTCTGCACAGTTCAGCAGGCACCAGCAGCTTGTCCCTCTCTATCTCTGGCATGACACGCAGGTAATAAGCATTGAAAGTCTCGTAGATCAGCAACCCGCCGGGCCGCAGTGCCTCTTTGATGGGGCCGAACAGTCGCCTGTCAAGGAAATAAAAGACCATCACGAGATCGTAGGTGAGCATCGGCAGGGAGAAGTGGTCCAGGTCGGCCTGGATGGGGTTTATGGGCAGACCGAGTTTCCCTGAGGCGAGTCTCAGCTGTTTCAGGCCCTCAATACTGATGTCCACGGCATCTACCACGTAACCGTGCTGCGCTGCGAACAGCGCACTCCGGCCCACGCCGCAGGCTATATCCAGCGCTCTGCCCCCGGTCAGCAGGTCTGCATGGTCGGAAAGCCACCGACGCGGGCCTGGAATGCCCTCGATGTAGCGGACTTGATAGCGTCTATCCCATTTCTCCCTATCAGTTTCCATGATGCTGGCTACCTGTTCATCTTTGGATTACGGCAGCACCTCTATCTGATCCGGAGAGTGGATAATTATCCCCGGCTGGTCGTGATAGGTCTTGATGACTCCGTGGACCCGGATTACCCGATCCATGTACATTTCCTCCAGGGGGAAGGGGAAGTTCCTCTCATCTTCGGCAAAGACCACCACCACAAAATCGCTGGCGCCTATATGCAGGAAAGTGGCTTTTTCACCCTTGAAAACGCTGACCACTTTTCCCGTAATCGTCACTTCCTCCCCGATGTGCTCCCTTGCTTCTGATGATTTTATCTCCTCCGGTGTCGGGTGAGACGGTTGAGTGGCACCTCTCCAATCCTTGTCGAAAGTTCGCTCGAGGACATCTATCGCATGTGGATCGGTTAGGAAAACGCTCAACTCTCGGTTAGTGTCCATAGACGCAGGAGAGAGGTTGATAGAGCCAACCACAGCCATAGTACCATCCACCAGAATCATTTTCGCGTGGATGAACGGCGACTTGACGCCGACGACCTCGCCCCCAGCATCCCTCAACTTCTGGACAAGCACTTTGTCATACCCCTGATCCAAACGCACCTGTGGCATGATCAGGCGGACTTCCACGCCTCGGTTGATGGCACCTACCAGGAGCGAGAGCACTTCTTCGTCCAGGAACTCCTCTTCCTCCATATAGATCGAGCTTTCGGCGAGCTGAATGAAACTCTCGAGCCTGTCACGGGCGTTCTCTGGCCCCCAGGCCATATCCGGATGTATGGGGGTAAACAGATTGCGATTCCAGTCTGCATCGAAGACCTGCTCGATTTCCTCCACCATAGCCGGGTCGAACAGCTCGACCATGAATTCTCGATTGCGCTTGAAAGCGCTGTCCGTCATGTTGTTAGTCATGACCCACGCTGTCTTACCGTCTACGACCATCGCTTTTTCGTGGGTCAAGTGGAATGCAGGGCTGGCGGCTTTGACCTTGATGCCGGCCTGGGTCATGCGCTGCCGCATCTCCTCGAAGTTGGATTTTTCACCGTACGGATGTGGTTCCAGCATGACGCGGACTTTGACCCCACGGCCCGTGGCCTCCGCCAGTGAATCCAGCATTTGCTCGCTGGTGAATAGATACGTCACCAGGTCTATGGAAGACCGAGCATCCCGCATAGCTTTGAGTATCGGCTCTGGCCCGGCATCTGGCTCCACGAATACCTCAGGAGCGCGCGTGGCCTTTCCTCTAGATGCACACCCACCGAGCATCAGGGCCAGAACCACGGCAAGAACTATGATTCGTTTCATGGCATTTCACTTACTCCGCAAACGGATTTACCCACATAACCTACACCAGACGCTCTCTGACTACGGCGCTGATGTAGTCCAGTGCCCAAACCACTATCGTGATAGCCCAGACCGCCGCGGCGGCGTTCCTGTACTGTAGCAGGTTGATCCACTGAATCAGCAGGTACCCAATGCCGCCGCCGCCTACCAGGCCTATGACCGTGGACATACGAACATTGATATCCCACCTGTACAGGGTGAATGCGATGAACGGGGGGATCATCTGGGGAATGACAGCGTACACGATCACCTGTAATCGGTTGGCGCCGGTAGCCGTTATTGCTTCGATTGGTCCTGGATCGATGCTCTCGATGGCTTCGGAGTACAGTTTTCCCAAAGCCGCCACGGAATGCACCGTCAGGGCCAGCACGCCGGCAAATGGCCCGATTCCCACCCAGACGACGAATATCAACCCCCAGATCAGCGGTTCGATGGAGCGGAAGATATTTAGAAAAGTGCGGGTAATGTAATACACGATGGTGCCAATGAGGCTGCCGGTCATCAAGTTCCTTGCCGCCAGAAAACTGACCGGGATGGCTATGAAAATCGCCAGGGTCGTTGCCATTAGGGCCAGGAATATCGTCTCGATGATCTTGTTCAAGACCAGGCCCGCTGTCTTGGTGAAATGGTAGCCGCCCGTCGGCCATGTCAGGTCCAGGACAACATGGTGGATTTCTCCCGGCGAGGCCATTTCTTTGGGCACCTCGAATGTCGCTTGAAACTTACCGCTCTTGTCCGATTTAGCATCCATTATCAAGTCCCGGTTGCTTATCGGATTCTCCCACCACAGTTCGCCGGACGTATTGGGCCTCAGACCGCTGGCCTTCACGGTTATGGTATCGCCAAAATTGCCGCACGCTTTGGAGATAGTGATCGAGGGCTTGGTCGACAGAAGTGGCGGCTCCACCGGTGGCTTCCCCTGGCAGGGCACCTGAAACGGAGCTTTCACTTCCATTGTTTTCGCGTTCTTCGCTATGATGTTGGGCGCCAGGAGATCATGCACCAGAGGAGCTATCAGATGGGCGTCGGTTACCATCATCTTAGGATTGATCTGGGTAGCTTTCCAGCCATATGCATAGACCATTATTGCCACGAGCAGGACAATCCAGAACTTCAGAGACATGTATGATGGCTTACGTTGTAGCAAGCTCTCGGTTTTGTCTTTTTTTGTCTCCTGCTTTTTCTCCGATTTCTGCTCTGGGCTCATTCTATCTCTACCTCCGTAGCTTCTTCCCCGTAAATCTCTTTGAATCGTTTACGGTCGATATCCCTTGGTTCCCCTTCGAACACAAGGTGCCCATCCTTCAGGGCTATGATGTGGCTTCCGTACTCCCTCGCCAGGCTGAGGAAATGAAGGCTGCAGAGCACAGTGATTCCTTCCTGGTTGAGCTGCTTGAGATATTTGAGCACCGAATGGGAGGTGGCTGGATCGAGGCTAGAGACCGGTTCGTCTGCCAACATCAGTTTTGGTTCCTGCATCATCGCCCTTGCAATCCCGACTCGCTGCTGTTGTCCGCCAGAGAGGGCATCGGCACGGTTCCACGCTTTGTCCGCTATGCCGACCCGCTGCAGGTTGTGGAATGCGCGCTCTTTCTCCTTTTTCGGCCACCATCCTACGAGACTTCCCCACGATCGGTAGTACCCCAACCGTCCTGACAGCACGTTCGCCAGGACAGAGGAGCGTTTCACCAGGTTGAACTGCTGAAAAATCATGCCGATGTGTTTCCTGATTTCTCTGAGTTCCGAGGTCGAAGCGGCGGTGATGTCTATCCCATTCCAGATGATCCTCCCCTCCGTTGGATCGATGAGACGGTTGATACACCGAAGCAAGGTAGATTTACCGGATCCGCTCAGGCCAATGAGGATTAGGAACTCCCCGTCCTCCACCGTAAAGCTCACGTCCTCGAGTGCCACGGTGCCATCTTCATACACCTTGGTCAGGTGCTGTATTTCGAGCATACGTACCCTCCGCTAGAAAGATAGATGAAAGCAAGAAATCACGAAAAGACATCTCTAACACGCAACCATCGCCGTTGGTGTAATAAGCGCCTAAAGGCATCTTTCAAAAAGTAAGGGGAAAAACCCCTGCCGTCTGTCTGGACAGGCACAAAATCCACCCCTGCTCAAGATATTGAAAAAAGGCATTTTGTCGATTAATCATTGGTGCCTATGAGTTCGAATATCCGTAACCGATCCTCGGGCTTTTGGGCTGGCTTCTCCCATCCCTCCAGACATCGCTTAGAAAGTCTGGGAATGGGCAAGGGGGAAGAAAAGCACAGGCCGCAACATCAGTTCCGCTACTGGCTGACGGCTAATGGCTAACAGCTTTCTTCATAAATCGTCGGAACCCAAACCCCACCCAGAATACTGAAAAAACACATACCTAAAGGACTTTTTCATACGACGACCTTTCGGACGCAGACGCCCGTTGGGATATCCATTTCACCAATATGATCCCTATGAGCGCTCCAACGCCATCGATGATGACGTCTAGAGGTGCACTGTGGCGGCCTGGCACGAATCCCTGGTGGAACTCGTCTGTAGCTGCGTAGAAAAGTGCCATTCCCCACGCCCAGGGTAGTGCCTCTTCCAGCGCTATATCGCTCCCGACAGCCAGGCCAAGGTAGTAGAACCATGCCAGGAGGCCATACCCTATCATATGCGATGACTTCTTCACCACCAGGTCCAGAAGCGGCGATGGCAGGGGCAACACCTGCGACTGGGAAGAAAGATAGAAAATTATCCCCATCCAGACCGCGGCGGGGAGCCACGCTGCTCGGTGAATGAGACTTTTCTTCCTCATCGTTTGTAGTCCACCGGATAGAGACTGATGCCCACCGTACCGGGGCCGGGATGCACCCCCAAGGATGGCAGAAGCGGCGCGATGATTTCCTCCACACAGCCGAGCCGAGATCGAACCGATCTCCGTAGTTTCAGCACTTCTTCCAGCATATCACGATGCATGTAAGCCGCTTTGATTTCCCTCCCAAATCCGACTTTCTGCCCCATGAATTCCATTATCGCCTCGTATGCTTTTCCACTGCTGTGTGCTTTCCCGATTCCGCCTATGATACCCTCCTCCACGGTGACTATCGGCTTTACATTCAGCAGATGCCCATCAGATGGCTGGCAAGGCCGACCCGCCCAGCCTCTTCGAAAACAGCAACCACGGATTGCGCGAAGCAGACACAGCCAGGCACGGCAGAGGGGGCGCAGGCCTGCCGGTCTGGACCACAGCCCGACCAGCGGACCGGCAGTCCGCTCTACAACATCGCCCTGCCTGTTTTCATCGCTACATGGTAGACCACTGCTCATGGGAACTGCTTAGCCTATGACGTCCTCTCCCCCGTCCACGCGGATCACTGCGCCGCTGATCCACACCAGCTTGGGATCGCTGAGGGCGACAATGGTGTTGGCCACGTCCTGAGGAGTGGTGAGCCTGCCATTCGGATGGCGCGCCTTCGCCCCCTCGACGAGATTCTCGTGCCCAGGAATTTTCAGCAACGCCGGGGTCATGGTAACGCCTGCCTGGATGCAATTGGAAAGTATCCCTCTGGGTGCCAGCTCCATCGCGAGCTGTCTCATGTGAGATTCCAGGGCGGCTTTTGCTGCGGATACAGCGCCATACCCAGCCACGACTCTGTGCGAACCTTCGCTGGTCATGGCAAATATCCTGCTGCCGCTGATGAAGAGCCCCCTGCGGACAATGTCCTGCACCCAATAAACCAGACTGTGAGCCATGACGTTGAGGGTCATGTCCATCTGTGCCTGGGAGACAGCCTGTTCAGGATCGTCACTAATGAATGGGAGGAGAGTACCGAAAGCCAGAGAATGCATGAGAACGTGGATCGAGTCTTCCGGATCGTCAGCCAGGACTTTCTCGATTTTATCCAGCACACGCTGGCGTTTTTTTGCATCGGCGGCGTTGGTATTGAAGAAAACCGCTTTGCTTCCTTTACTTTCTATCTTAGCGACAACCTCTTTCACGTGGGGCATGCTGGCTTTCAGATCTAAATGAACTCCGAAAATATTCATGCCAGCGTCGGCCATTGCCAAAGCAGTGGCTTCCCCAAAGCCGCTGGAGGCTCCCAGAATAAGAGCCCATTTCCCTTTCAGACTGTCACTGCTCATAAGACCTCCTCCTTGCAAAAATTGGTGTAAATTTCGGGAAAGCGGCGTGGACCGCGACCCTACACGCACAGATCGGAAACAATTATATCATCGCCATCGGCATTAGCCAAAGCCTGACCGGCCAGGGATTTCGAAGCAAATCGGAAGCACGAAGTCGTTTCAGAAGCTTTCTCGGCGCTTCTGAAGCGATCCGCTACTTGCCGTTGGGGTTGATGTAGAGCGATAACGGTTCTGGGGATTTCTGGGGGCCCTACGGACCCCCAGAAATTACTTCGTTTTCCCGGCCAGGGATTTCGAAGCAAATCGGAAGCCCGAAGTCGCTTCAGAAGCTTTCTCGACGCTTCTGAAGCAACCTTGCCACTCGCCGTTGGGGTTGATGAAAAGCAACAACGGTTCTGGGGATCCCTGGGGGCTCTACAGGCCCCCAGGATTTGCTTCGTTTTCCCCTTTGGGCTCCTCCTTTGCTTCAACCACCTGCGGCTGGTATAATCTTCATGCCCGTCCGTTCTTCCTTTCCAGGACGATACCCGAGATATGTGAGGAGGTCGACGTGAAGATATACAGAGGTTTTTTCTGGTCGGTAGCTCTTGTGGGGGTTTTGTTGCTTTTATCGCTGGTTGCCAGCGCATGTGGAGGGAAACCAGCATCTACGCCCACACCTACCAGAACTCCAAAGCCCACGTTCACTCCGACGCCCGCTGTGGCGGCGCAGAGGCCTGTACAGCCCCAGGAAAAACCAATGGACGGCAAAGAACCTATGGTCACCGCCACCCCAACGCGAGTACAGAGACCGACTGCCACACCGATTCCCCCTACGCCTACGCCAGTGCCCAGGCCATACGTCCTGGTCGAAGCCAAGAAACTAAACGTCAGGACCGGTCCAGGAGTCCGGTACCCTGCGATAGGCAGTGTCGGATCAGGTCAGCGCCTTGACATCGTTGGGAAAAATGCCCAGGGTACCTGGTGGAAAGTATGTTGTGTGAATGGCCGCCGAGGGTGGCTCTCGGCAGAGTTCGTGAAAGCTGGAGGGGATTTGAAGAAAGTGGTTGTCGCTGTAGCACCGCCTCCTCCAACGCCAAGGCCAAGGCCTACCAACACACCTACTCCTCAGCCTACGAAGCCTCCTTACAAATTCTCGGTAGCGAAGTTGGAGAAGTGTGAGCCCAACGCGGGTATCACTTACGTCAACGGAATGGTGTACATAGACCACCACCCAGCCAATGGCTATATCGTGGTCTTTTCCTGGACTCCCGACGGGCCTTACGATGACATCCTTGGCTTGCCCTCTAATCTGAACGATCTGGGGTGTGTGTCATACAAATCTGGCTGCGCGGGCAACAGAGACGCAGGCAAATGGAGCCATATCCTGCAGCAGGGCAAACCCAGGGAGGGCGAATGGTACTTCTGGATCGTCGATACGAACACCAGGAGAAGGATATCGGCAATTGCTCATGTCCATACCGACGGAACCGCAGGCCCAGGCAAGTGCCAGCAGGCGTTCGTGGTTTTCGATACCCAGTGATCTGCCAGATTTGGAGCATTGAATGCGCCTGCAACACCTTTCGCTGACAAATTTCCGCAGTTACGCCCGCTTGGAGATGGATTTTCCCAGGCGGGTGACTGTGTTGCAGGGGGACAACGCTCAGGGGAAGACCAACCTCATCGAGGCGATCGTTTATCTCTCCACCACCCGTTCCATCCTGGCCGGATCCGAAAAAGAACTTGTAAACTGGATCGCCCTTTCCGATCCCATGCCGTATGCCAGGGCTGTCGGGCGCGCCCTGGGGTCCGATGGCGAGATCGAGATCGCTGTTACATTGGTGCCGGGCAATGGCAACGGGGTTTTCCGCAAGCAAGTACGGCTCAACGGCGTGCCCCGCAGGGCGATGGATGTCGTCGGTAAAATCCCGACCGTCTCGTTCTTGCCGCAGGATGTAGACCTTGTGCGGGGAGCTCCTGTGGAGCGACGCAGGTTCATGGATATGGCGTTGTGCCAGCTGGATCACTGGTACTGCCGGGCTGTCAGCCGTTACAACAAAGTTCTATCCCAGCGGAACGCCCTGCTCCGCACCTTGCGGGAGGAAGGCGGCGACCTGGATCAGCTTTTCCCGTGGGACAAATGGCTGACCGAGGAAGGATCACTCATCGTCTCTCAGCGACGCTCTTTGCTTTCGGCCCTGAACGAATTGGTCTGGGAACGGCACCATCTGGTTACAGGAGGGACGGAGCGCCTCCAGTTGGAGTACGTGCCAGGTCTCGACCTGACAGGCGCCATGACCAGGGACGAAGTGAAGGAGTTCTTTCACGAACAGCTCGCGGTGAACCGGGACCGGGAAATCGCCGCCGGCATGACTTTGTTTGGCCCTCACCGAGACAATTTCCTTTTCCTGGTGGCGGAGCGCGACTTGCGTGTCTTCGGCTCCCGCGGCCAGCAGCGCACCGCGGCCCTTTCGCTGCGGCTGGCCCAGGTTGCTTTCATGACCAATGCTTTGGGTGCATCGCCTGTTTTGCTCCTGGACGATGTCATGTCCGAGCTGGACTTCACGCGTAGGGAGGCGCTCCTGCATGTCATCGGCGAGGTGGAGCAGGTGATCATCACTACCACCGATTGGGCTGACCTATCGCCTGAGTTCCTGGAGGGAGCCGATTGCTATCGCGTCGTGGAGGGGAGAGTACTGCCGATGGAAAGCGAAGCGTGACGGATGCGGGTCGTGATGCTCTGCAAGGCGTGCATAGTCGGTATCTACCAGCGCAAGCTGGAGGAGATAGCTCGGCGTGGCGTCGAGCTGACTGTGGCGGTGCCTCCTTCGTGGCGAGATAGGCGTGGCGAGACACTCCTGGAACCGCTCCACACCCAGGGGTACGACCTGCGGGTACTCCCAGTCCGCTGGAATGGCAACTACCATTTGTACCATTTCCGGGGCCTGGGGCAGCTCCTGGAGGAAACCCTCCCCGACCTGATTCACGTGGACGAGGAGCCGTACAACCTGGCTACGTATCTGGGTATCAGGCAGGCGCTCTCTGTCGGAGCGGTGCCGGTCTTCTTCACGTGGCAGAACCTGAAGCGGCGATATCCGTTCCCATTTTCCTGGTTCGAGAGGTTTGCATACCGGAATGCATCGGCCATCGCCGGGACGAAAGGTGCGGCGAGCGTGCTGAAGGCCAAAGGATACAGGGGAGAAATGGCGGTCATCCCGCAGTTCGGCGTCGATCCGGAGTTTTTCTCCCCGAGGTTGCGAGACGTAGGTGGCGAGTTTGTCATCGGCTACGCCGGAGGACTGTTGCCGGAGAAAGGGGTGGATTTGATCTTGAAAGCAGCAGCCGGCCTGCCAGGCAATTGGGCAATCCGCCTTCTGGGCGACGGGGAGTCGAAAGGGAACCTGGTTGCTCTCTCCCAGCGTCTAGGTATTGCCGATAGAGTCTCCTTTTTGGAGAGAATCCCATCGGCCAGAATGCCACAGTTCTACAGCGGGCTGGACGTGCTGGTTCTCCCTTCCAGGACGACTCCGAGCTGGAAAGAGCAGTTCGGGCGTGTGCTGGTGGAGGCAATGTCATGTGGCGTCCCCGTGGTCGGCTCTGACAGCGGCGCTATACCGGATGTGGTTGGCGACGCAGGATTGACATTCCCAGAAGGGGACGCAGACGCCCTGCGCGAGTGCCTGGTTCGGTTGGTGAAAGATCATGCCCTCCGACGGGCGTTGTCATCGCAGGGGCGCAGGCGGGTGCTGGAGCGGTTCACCCAGGCAACAGTGGCGGAGGCGACAGTCGCTTTCTACCACGATATCCTGAACCAAGGAGCAATTTAGATGCGCATAGCGGTCATATCCGATGTCCACGGGAACCTGGAGGCGCTGGAGGTGGTGCTTCGGGACGTGGAGGCCTGGGGTGCCGAGGAGGTATGGTGCCTTGGGGATACGGTGGGCTACGGGCCTGACCCGGAAGCGTGTGTCCACCAGGTGCGCAGCGCGGCCAGGTTGATCATCCCGGGCAACCACGATTATGCTGTGCTCGGGAGGATATCAGTGGACGATTTCAATCCGGAGGCCCGGAAGGCCATCTTGTGGACGAGAGAACAGCTCTCCCAGGAGTCACTTGCTTTCCTGGGTGGATTACCGGAGCGTCGCATTGAGGGTGACTTCACTCTGGTTCACGGCAGCCCACGGCACCCAATCTGGGAGTATGTCCTTTCTCTATCGGCAGCGGTGGAAAATTTTGCCTATTTCGACACGAAATATTGCCTGATAGGCCACTCTCACATCCCTCTTTTCTTCCAGATGCCAGATGACGGGCATTGCTGGGGTGGAGCGATAGATGCAGGCACGAAACTCCCCCTCAGCGAAGGACGGTGGATCTTGAACCCGGGCAGCGTCGGCCAGCCGCGGGATAGCGACCCCAGGGCCAGCTACGCCCGCCTGGATACCGATCAATTGTCATGGGAACTGGTGCGGCTCCCGTATCCGGTTGAGAAGACGCAGGCGAAAATGCGTGAGGCTGGGTTACCAGAACGGCTAATCGCCAGGATTGCTTTCGGCTGGTGATGGAACTGTCAAGAGCGGGTGGGCGTCTCGGATTGCAGAGAGTGAAAAACTCATCGAGGAGGAAGGGATGAAAGGGAAGCGTCTTCCGGGAGTTGTGTTGTTGTTGCTGGTTTTAGCTTTGTTGGAAGGCTGTGCTGCCAGGCCCAGCAAATCCTCTTCCCCTCCTGCGCCAGCCAGGCCGCCTGCTGAGAAAACGACCTTTGCCGATAGGTCCATCCGAACTGAAGAGTCCACACCTGACCTGGGCCGGAAGATCGTCTCCACGGTCGATTTGTCGGTGGTGGTGAGGGATGTGGACAGCGCCGAGGACGATGTGGAGAAACTGGCAGAGTCCCTGGGTGGATACATCGCCAGTGCCAGCATCAGCCGGTCGGATGGGTACAAGCGTGGCTCGGTGACATTGCGGGTACCGGCAGATCGGTTGGACGAGGCTGTTGGAAAGCTGAAAGAAATGGCCGTGCGGGTCGACCGCTACAGCATGAACACCAAAGATGTCACGTCCCAGTACACCGATTTGCAGGCCAGACTTACGAACCTGGAGGCGACAGAGAGAGAACTCCGAGCAATGCTGCAAGAGGTTCGCCAGAAACCGAACGCTAAGGCAGAGGACATCCTGAGTGTCTACCGGGAGCTGGCGGACATCCGCGGCAAGATAGATCAGGTGAAAGGCCAGATCCAGATGTTGGACAAGATGGTGACGCTTTCCACCATCAATCTGGAGCTGACGCCTGTGACGGAGGTGGCTCCCGCTGGCGCCTGGCACCCGGGTGAGACCGTGCGCCGGGCTGTCCACGCCCTGGTGAACGCGATGATCTGGTTCGCCAATGCTTTCATTTGGCTCGTGTTGTACATTCTGCCAGTGCTTTTGATAGTCGGCGCTTTCTTTGGCGCTATTGTGTATCTGGTTCGCCGTTTCCTGTGGCGTAGAAAGCCGGAAGCCGGGTCCTGAGCGGATCAGAATCTCGTTGGATTGGGAGGAAAGAATGAGAGTTGTCATAACCGGAGGGGCCGGGTTCATCGGTTCCCATTTGGCCGACCGATTCCTCGCCGAGGGATACGAAGTGGTAGTGCTGGACGACCTGCTCACGGGCAACACCGACAACATCGCTCACCTGGCGGGGAATCCGAAATTCAAGTTTATCTATCACGATGTGACGAATTACATTTTCCTGGAAGGCAACGTGGATGCCATTTTACATTTCGCATCGCCTGCCAGCCCTGTGGATTACAGCAATCTGCCGATCCAGACGTTAAAAGTGGGGGCTCTGGGTACCCACAAAGCCCTCGGGTTGGCAAAAGCGAAAGGCGCCCGGTTTTTGCTGGCTTCTACCAGCGAAGTATACGGTGATCCTCTGGTGCATCCCCAACCGGAGACATACTGGGGCAATGTCAACCCCATCGGGCCGCGGGGGGTTTACGACGAGGCGAAGCGATTCGCCGAGGCGCTGACCATGGCTTATCATCGTTATCACGGCGTGGATACCAGGATCGTGCGGATTTTCAACACTTTCGGACCGCGGATGAGAATAGACGATGGGCGGGTGATCCCAAATTTCATCTCTCAGGCGCTGAAAGGACAGCCACTAACCATCTATGGTGACGGAAGCCAGACCCGATCGTTTTGCTATGTCTCCGACCTGGTGGAGGGAATCTTCCGACTGCTCCATTCCGACGAGGCAGATCCGGTGAATCTGGGCAATCCCAGGGAGATGAGCATCCTGGAGTTTGCAGGACTCATCAACGAGATGACGGGGAACGACGCAGGCATCGTTTTCGAGCCGTTGCCGGAGAACGACCCGAGGCGCCGCAAGCCGGATATCACCAAGGCGAAGCGGATTCTGGGCTGGGAACCGCAGGTTTCGCTGGAGGATGGACTGCAGCGGACCATCGAGTACTTCCGGAAGAAGCTGCAGGAATAGGGACTGCCCTCGTACAGAGGGTATTCGACAGGGAGGTTGCATCCTGTGGGTACGACGACGCTTTTGAAGGAGACTGTGTTCCACAACACTCTAACCGCATGGCTTGCAGCGCTGGCTGTAACGCTTGCGGTAGGCCTTGCCCTTTTTGCTATAAAATGGTGGCTGTTGCGCCGATTTTCCACTTTCGCTGAGAGGACCAAAACCACGTTGGATGACCTGGTAGTGGAGGTTTTGGGGCAGACCAAGACATGGTTCGCGGTGGTGATGTCGCTCTACGCTGGCTCTTTGATGCTCTCTCTGCCAGACAAGGCCGAGGAATTCGCATACACTACCGCAATCGTGGTGGCGTTGATCCAGGGAGCCGTCTGGAGCAACACCCTCCTCGATTACCTTATCACTCAAGGTGCCAGTAAAGGTGAAGGGAAGACTGCTGCTATAGGAGCTTTCGAGTTTATAGGAAAGCTGGTGGTGTGGAGCGCGTTCCTTCTGCTAATCCTGGACAATCTGCCCGGGGTGAATGTGGGCTCATTGATTGCCGGCTTTGGAGTGGCCGGGATAGCAGTGGCCCTGGCCGTCCAGGCGATTTTGTCTGACCTTTTTTCGGCTCTGTCGATCCTGCTGGACAAACCCTTCGAGGAGGGGGATTTCGTGGTGGTGGACGATCTCTCCGGAACTGTGGAGAAAATCGGCCTAAAGAGCACCAGGGTGCGGAGTCTTTCTGGGGAACAGCTCGTTTTCTCCAATTCCGACCTGCTGAGCAGCAGAATCCGGAACTACAAGCGGATGAAGCAACGCCGAATCGTGTTCACTCTGGGTGTTGTGTACGAGACTCCCTATGAGAAGCTCCTGAGGGTGCCGGAGATAGTCCGGGAAGTGATCGAATCTCAGAACGACGTGATCTTCGACCGCGTGCATTTCAAGTCCTTCGGCGATTTCGCGCTGAACTACGAGGTGGTTTACCGTATGACCACACCTGATTACAACGTGTACATGGACACGCAGCAGGCCATAAACCTGGCACTTTTCCAGCGCTTCGCCGAGGAGGGGATTGAATTTGCGTACCCGACCCAGACAGTTTTTCTGGCAAACAACGGATAGTCCGGGCAGGCACAAGACCTGCCTTTACCCAGTACATCGAAAAAGGGCGTCT
>WFSD01000226.1 GCA_015486235.1 Anaerolineae bacterium | reverse complement strand
TGGCCGACGCCTGCAACGAGCATCGGTACAACCTCATGCTCTCCCTGTTCACCGACAGGAATGAGCAAGAGGAGCAGTACCTACGTGTGCTCAAGAGCGGCACTCTGGACGGGGCGGTCATCGCATCCACGACTCTCGACGACCCTCTCGTACCGAGACTCCTGGAAGACCAGGTTTCTTTCGTGATGGTCGGGAGCTATCCCGACGACCGGGTAAACTACGTGGACGTGGACAACGTACATGGGGGACAAATGGCGGTGGAGCACCTGTTGAGGTTGGGATACGAGAATATAGCCACTATCACAGGACCGATGAACATGAAAGCCTCACAGGATCGCTTCGAGGGATACAAAAAGGCCCTCGAGAACCGTGGGCTGGAGGTGAACGGAGCACTCGTGGTCGAAGGGGATTTCACCGAACAGGGGGGCTACGCTGCTATGAAAAAGCTCTTGCAGGAAAAACCCGCCGCCGTTTTCGTAGCCAGTGACACCATGGCTTTCGGCGCCGCAAGGGCCATCCGGGATGCAGGGCTCTCCATCCCCGAGGACGTGGCCCTGGTTGGATTCGACGACCTGCCGGTTTCTTCCGTGACGGTTCCTCCGCTGACCACTGTCCGACAGCCAATAGAACGCCTTGGGTACATGGCAACAGAGGTGTTGGTAGACATAATCCAGGGCAAAGCAGGTGAACCACAGAGGCTAATGCTCCCTACGGAGCTCGTGGTGCGCCAATCCTGCGGAGGGATCTGACTCCGCGTATTCATGGTATCGGAGGTAAAGAAAGGCTCACCGTCTCTTTGGTCTGAGGGCAGAGGGAAAGCCTGGCCAGCTTGCTGAAAGAGATTGCTGAAACCAGCGTGAATTCTACTTGAGAAAAGGAGGAACAGAACTATGTGGCGCAAGAAGGTTTATGCATTGCTTGGTGTGCTCCTCGTCCTGAGCTTTATCGTCACAGCGTGCGCCAAGCCGACGCCTCAGGTGATCGAGAAGAAGGTGGTTCAAACCCAGGTCGTCGAGAAGAAAGTCGTCGAGACCAAAGTGGTCGAGAAGAAGGTCATCCAGACCAAGGTCGTCGAGAAGAAAGTAGTGGTGACCCCGACACCGAAACCGCCCGAGGAAGTCAACCTGAAAATCTGGATCATGCCCAACGGTCCAGACCCCCTTGGGGCCATCAATACTGAGATCAAGGCCTACGAAAAGCTCCACCCCAACGTGCACATCAAAGCGGAGGTGCTGGATTGGGGCTCCGCGTGGACGAAGATCACCACTGCCGCTACCAGCGGCGAGGGCCCCGACATCTCCCAGTTGGGCACCACCTGGGTCGCGGCTATAGCGGCCATGGGAGCACTAAGACCGTTCACATCTGACGAGGTCGCCGCGATGGGAGGGAAGGACAACTTCGTCGCTGCATCCTGGCAAACCTGTAACCCCGTGGGGAGCGGCTACACCGTTGCCGTGCCCTGGTTCGTAGACGACAGAGCGCTCGTCTACCGAAGCGACGTGATGAAAAAGGTAGGACTGGACCCGGACAAAGCGTTTGCCACGTGGGACTCGTTTGACGCAGCTCTGGCCAAGATCAAGAAAGCACATGCTGCCGGTGATGTGTCCTGTGACCCAATTGGGTTCCCAGGCAAGAACGACTGGAACGTTTTGCACAACTTTGCTCCGTGGGTCTGGGGGGCTGGCGGCGACATGCTCAACAAAGGCAATACAGCCGCTGTGTTCAACAGCCCGAAGGCTATAAAGGGATTCAAGTTCTACGCCAGTCTCTACACCAAGGGCTACGCGCCCAAGGATGTGTTGGAGCTGAACAGCGCCCAGGTGGAAGGGTTGTTCACGTCTGGCAAAATCTGCTCCGTCATCTCTGGGCCCTGGATGATCAAGGGCTCCCGCACACCAAAGGACAAAGGTGGCTGGGCGGGAAGCATCGCCGCCAAGAACCTGGCTGTTCACGAAATCCCCGCCGGGCCTTCCGGTCGCTTCACCTTTGTCGGTGGCTCCGACCTGACCGTCTGGCGCTCAAGCAAGCACCAGAAAGAGGCAGTGGACTTCGTGAAGTACCTGGCGGGCAAAGAATCCCAGATCCGCTACGGCCTCAATATCGGCATGCTGCCTGCAGTCAAGGAGGCGCTGGCCGACCCCAAGTTCAAGGACGACCCAGGGTACGGCGTCTTCGTGAAGGCCGTGGAGCATGGCAAGTCTTATCCCGCCATCGCTGCCTGGGGGCCTCTGGAGTCAGCAATGGTGAAGAATCTCGGTTCCCTGTGGGATGATGTCGCCGGGGTCAACGGCACGTTCGATCCCGACACCGTGGTTCCGAAGCGGCTCAATGCAGCCAAGAAAGAAGTCGACGCGATCCTCGCTGCAGGCGGGCAATAAATCTGCATCTTCTGGGCGTCGGAGGACGTCTAGGGGCCTCCGACGCCCCGCGCTGATCGGATTGCGGGTACAGGCCGGTAGACGGAATAGGAATGATAGATATGGTCAAAACCTGGAAGAAGTACAGAATGGCTTACCTGTTCATCCTACCCACAGTGGTAGCGATGACCTTCATTCACTTCGTCCCAACGCTGATGGCGATCTACATGTCGTTCCTGAAGCTCAATCAATTCACGCTGGGGAAATTCCTGCGTGCCCCCTTCGTGGGACTTCATAATTACCGGACAATCTTCGGTGGTGCAGCGGGGAATGCACTGGTGGCAGGCATCCAGTACGCTGCCCGCAACACCATCCTTTACTCCATCGCGGTTAACATCGGCACGATTGGCATCGGGCTTGTGCTGGCAATGCTCCTGAATCGGGACTTCAAAGGGCGCGGCATCGCCAGAACGCTGATGCTACTGCCATGGGTCGTTCCGACTTACGTGGTCGGCTTGCTTTGGGGGATGATGTGGCTGAGGGATCAGGGAATCATCAACGTTATCCTGGTGGATTGGCTTCACCTTTTCCATACCAAGCCGTTCTGGCTGCTTGGGAGAAACACCCTCATTGCTATCATAGTGCCTACGATCTGGCGGCAGCTTCCATTCAACACGATCATGCTCCTCTCCGGCCTGCAACTGGTGCCGCAGGAGCTTTACGATGCAGCTTCCATAGATGGTGCTTCCGGCTGGGAGCGGTTTCTTTACGTAACGATTCCTGTGATGAAGCCTGTGCTCGCCATCGTCATCCTATGGGGTACGATTTTCACTATGTTCGGCTACAACATCGTGGTGATGATGTTCGGCAACGGCGGCGGCTACCCCGGTGAGTGGGGAGATCTGCTCATGCCTGCAATCCAGCGACAGTCTTTCGGCTACTGGATGTTTGGCCTTGGCTCAGCCGTGTCGGTGCTGATGATGGCCGGCATGATGGTGTTCGTCTGGCTTTGGTACCGCGCGTTCAAAGTCTCCCTGATACAGGAGTGAGCGATGCAGACCGTTAACGTCTACAGAATCCGCAAGAAGCTGGCAACGTGGGGCGCATATACCCTGCTGATCGTCCTCTTGGCCATGATCCTGTTCCCGATACTGTGGATGTTCCTCACATCCCTCAAGACCAACCAGGAAATCGTGAGCAACACCGGCATCCTGCCGAAGCACTGGCAATGGAGAAACTATATCGATCTGTGGAAGCAAGTGAACTTTGGCATGTACTTCAAGAACAGCCTTATCGTCTGCAGCCTCGTGATGGTCATCGTTACCGTACTGGCGATGTTCTCTGGCTACGCTCTGGCACGCTATCGATTCCCCGGCGCCGACACTTTCGGCCTGGCAGTGCTGGCGACGCAGCTCATTCCAGGTATCCTGTTCCTGCTCCCGCTATACGAGGTGTTCGTTACAATCAAACGGGAGACCGGGGTCCCGATGATCGGCTCGAACCTGGGCGCAATCGTGCTTTACATCGCTTTCTACCTCCCCTTGAGCCTCTGGATCCTGCGCAGCTTTTTCGCGTCCATCCCACGGGACCTGGAAGAGGCGGCGATGATAGACGGCTGCAGCGAGTTCCAGGCGTTCTGGCATGTAGCAGTACCGCTCGCGGCCCCCGGCATCGTGGCGACAGCGATCTATGTCTTTCTGACCGCCTGGGATGAGCTGATGTTTGCCTGGGTCCTCAACGTCAAGACGATCCCGGTAGGAATACGGCTCTACGTTGGGCAGTACCAAAACCGGTTCGACCTGATGAGTGCTGCATCTGTTGCCGTTACGATCCCCGTGTTGATTACATTCTTCCTGTTCCAGCGCCAGATGATCAGTGGTCTGACAGCGGGCGCGGTGAAAGAGTAAGGAATTATGAGGAAAATCCTCTTTCCCACCCTGGCGCTTTTGCTGCTAATCTCGGCGTGCCAGCCGACAACTCATCGATTACAGGAGAAGGGTATGTCTACGTCGAAAACCGTCGCTTTGCCCAAAAGTATCGTCATACCGGAGGCTGCCTGGTCGAGACCGATAGGGCTTCCGGTAAAACATCCGCCGAAGTCATCCGCGAGCTACCCTATGATAGACGACGGCCCGTACCAGGGCGCCCCCCTGGGAGGAATCGGGGCAGGGACCATGGGCCGTACTTTCAGGGGGGATTTCGCCCGGTGGCACCTGGATATCGGGCGACATAGGTACGAATCGATCCCGGCGGACATGTTCTCAGTGTACATGGAGCAATCTGGCAAGAAGATAGCACAGGCGCTCTGGACGGAAAAGCCGAAGACGTTCCTGAATAGCTGGCGGTGGAAGTACCCCGTAGGCGCAGGCACCTATTACGCCCTTTACCCGCGATCCTGGTTCGTGTACGATTGGGAGAGATTCCCGGCGCGCCTGTCTGTGGAACAGTTCTCCCCTGTCATCCCGCACAACTACCGGGAAAGCAGCTACCCCGTGGCGGTGTTCCTGTGGAGCGTGGAGAACCCAACCGATTCCCCTGTGAAAGTCGGGATCATGTTCACCTGGCAGAACATGATCGGGCGCGGCTGGAATCGGGATTTCCTGGGTGGGCACGTGAACAGCGCTATGGAGGAGGAACTGGCCGCCGGGCGGATGAAAGGGGTGGTGCTGGGCATTGGAGAGAAACCGGCATCGGAAGGATGGCAGGGGAGTTTCGCCATCGCGGCCCTCGAATCTGCAGGCGTCCGGGTGTCGTATCGCTCCAGGTTCCGCACGAATGACGATGGATCCGAGATATGGGCGGATTTCGCATCCGATGGGGATCTGGCGGATGTGGACGACAGAACCCCCAGCAAGATGGGAGAGATCATCGGGGCCGGCCTGGCCGTGACCATGGACCTGGCCCCCGGGGAAAGCCGCAGCGTGCCGATGGTGCTGGCCTGGGATTTGCCCATAGCTCAGTTCGGCGAAGGGACGAGATGGTTCAGGAGGTACACGGCGTTTTACGGGACTTCCGGACACAACGCGTGGAGGATAGCCAGGGATGCCCTGGAGCAGTACCGCTCGTGGAGAGATCAAATCGTCGGGTGGCAGTCGAAGATCCTCCAGGAGGACACCCCGCTGTGGTACAAGAGGGCTTTGTTCAACGAGCTGTATTTCGTCGCCGACGGCGGGACTGCCTGGGTCGCAAATCAGGTGGGGCAGGGGAAACCGAGTCCGGACGACATGGGGCATTTCGGGCAGCTCGAATGCTACGACTACCCGTTCTACGAGACCCTGGACGTGCGCTTCTACGGCTCTTTCCCCCTGCTCATGCTCTGGCCCGATCTGGAGAAAAGGGTCATGGAGGATTACATCCTCACGGTGGACGAATCCGATCCCACGATCCGGAAGATCGTGGGCACGGACGAGAAGGCCCCACGCAAAGTTGCTGGTGCGGTTCCGCACGACCTCGGTATGCCCCAGGGTTCCCCGTTCCTGGAGGTAAACGCCTACGATTTCCAGAATATCAACGTCTGGAAAGACCTGAACAGCAAGTTCGTCCTCCTGCTCTACCGGGATTACAAGGCAACGGGCGACAGATCATTGGTGGATTTCGGCTGGCCTGCTGTGAAGTCGGCTTTGGAGTATCTGAAGAAGTTCGATCGGGATGGTGACGGGCTCCCTGAGAACGGCGGCATTCCGGACCAAACCTACGATACCTGGGCGATGAAAGGCCCGAGCGCCTACTGCTCTGGGCTGTGGATAGCGGCTTTGGAAGCCGCCGTCAAGATGGCGAATCTGGAAGACGACGCAGCGGATGCCAAAAAATTCGGTTCGTGGCTTCGGAACGCCAGGAGGAGCCTCGAGGAAAAGCTATGGAACGGTCGTTACTACGACTTCGACACAGGAAGCTCCCATCATGACAGCCTGATGACCGATCAGCTTGCAGGGCAATGGTACGCCGAACTGTGTGCTCTTCCGGACGTGATTTCTCCGGAACGGGAGAAGG
>WFSD01000225.1 GCA_015486235.1 Anaerolineae bacterium | reverse complement strand
GCTTGAGACCCGGCAAGGAGAGGATGGGCTGGAGCCTTGCCCGCACTTCCGAATGGCTCAGCCCGTACAGCGCCTTCGACGAAAGGACGTACACCACCTCCGCGATGACCGTTTCGGTGGTGTACATGCTCACCTCGTTTTTCTCCATCGCCTTGAACAGCCGCTGGCAGGACTCGGCTTTCTCTGGATCGTCGCCGGTGAGGAACCTCAGGAACACGTTGGCGTCTATGAAGTACATCACTGCCCCTTCATCTCTTCGAGAACCTTCTCGGAGTGCTCGTCCAGGGCAATCCGCCGCAGTTCCTCGAAGTCCTCCGGCCTGTTGATGGGAGGCACAGATTTGTACACCTCGTCAAGGGTCATGGAAGGAGGCAGGATCTCCACTTTGCCATCGGCCACGCGGAAAATCACCTCACCTCCGGGCTCGATGCCCAGCAGATTCCTGATATCGGCGGGTATGGTGACCTGCCCCTTGGAGGTCACTTTCATAAGATGTTCTTCCACCACGCCCATAGTCTTACTCCATGCAAATGTAATACCTACCAAGCAAATTGTACCACAGCCACGCGGTAAAGCACAACGCGTCAGAACGCGGGGAGTTCGAAACAATTCCTGGGGGCCTGCAGGCCCCTAGGAATCCCCGGAGCCGTCGTGGCTTTCCATCAACCCCAGCGGCGAGTGGCAGGTTGCTTCAGAAGCGCCGAGAAAGCCTCTGAAACGACTTCGGGCTTCCGATTTGCTTCGAAAGCCCAAAGCGGCGGGAGCGATAGATACGTGCCGCCGGACAGGCAGGTCGTGTAGCAGGGACGGCGTGAGGCGACCAGCCGATCGCTCCACGGTCATGCTGGTTCGATGCGCACGGCGCTCACTTTGTACTCCGGGATCTTCGCGATGGGGTCCAGCGCCTGCTGCGTCAGGGTGTTAGCGTTCTCCTCCGCCCAGTGGAACGTCATGAACACGATGCCGGGCGGCACTTCTTCCGTCACCGCGGCTTTCGTCACCACCGTGCCGCGGCGGCTGGTGACGCGGGTCGGGTGGCCGTCCTCGATGCCGTATTTCAGCGCGTCCTCCGGATGAATCTCCACGAACCCTTCCGGCACGTGCTCGTTCAGCGGCTTGCTCCGGCCGGTCATGGAGCGGGTGTGCCAGTGGAACAAAATCCTGCCGGTGGTCATGATCAGCGGGTACTCGTCGTCCACGTCCTCCGCGGACGGCATGTGGTCCACGGCCATGAAGAGCCCCTTGCCGCGGCTGAACTTTCCGACGTGCAGGATCGGCGTGCCGGGATGGTCGGTGGTGGGGCAGGGCCACTGCAATCCCTGCGTCCCCAGGCGCTCGTGCCGGATGCCGCCGTAAATCGGCGTGACAGCCGCGATCTCCTCCATGATGTCCGCGGGCGAGGGGTAATCCCAGCTTGCGTAAGGCGCGCTCCGGTCGATGTACTTGCCGATCTCGCCGTCCAGGAGCCGGTTCGCCAGGTCGGAGAGGATCTCCCAATCGGGGCGGGCCTGCCCAGGAGGCCGGACGGCGGGATTCACCATCTGGACGCGGCGCTCCGTGTTGGTGAAGGTGCCTCCCTTCTCCGCCCAGCTTGCCGCGGGCAGGACCACGTGCGCCATCTGCGCCGTCTCCGTCAGGAAGATGTCTTGCACCACCAGGAACTCACCTTTTTCCATGCACTCCCGCACGTGGTTGGCGTCCGGGTCGCTCACCATGGGGTTCTCGCCCATGATGAACAGACCACGGATCTTCCCGTCGGCGAACGCGTTGACGATTTCGACAATGGTGAGCCCCGGCTCTTTGTCCAGGTGGAATGGTTTTCCGCGTAGAAATGTTTCCCTCAAGGTCTTCGGTACACTTCCTTGCGATGCCTGATCCTGTAAACCACCACGAGTTTCTTTTCCCGAAGCAGTTCGTAGACGACTCGGTAACTTCCAACTCGAAGCTTGTAGAAACCGGCAAATTGTCCCGCGAGCGGCATTGGATTGACCACATCTGCGTTTGCAGATAGCCACTCAAGGCGTCTGGCAATCCTTCGGGCTACTTCCCTGTCGAGCTTCTTGAGATCGGCTTCGGCCTGCTTGAGGAGTACTACCTTGTACATTTTCAATTCAGCCCGATATCTTTCAAGACCTGTTCGAGAGAACGCCCTTTGTCTTCGCCCTTCAGAAAATCCTCCCTTTGCCGTATCAGCTTCTCTTTAAACTCCTCGCGCAACACCAATCCTTCGTCAGGGTCCCCGAACAATTCCATCAGCTTCTCTTCCAAGGAATTCGCTACCGCTTCCTCGATCATCTCCCGAAGCTCTTCGGGACTCATCTGAGCTATTGTTTCCTTTCCCATTCGTAACCTCCAATTCACGCCGCTGCTCCCTCTCCGCCAAGATCGCAGACCCCCGCCGGGCAATGGCCGTAAAGGTGAGCCTCGATCTCCTCGCGGAAGTGTTTCAGCGCCGTTTGCAGCGGCACCGCGGCGGACTTTCCCAGCCCACAGAATGAGTCTTTCCGCATGTGCTCCGCCAGATGTTCCAGCAGTTCCAGGTCGCGTTCCTTCCCTTTGCCGAAAGCGATGTTGGTCAGGGTGACGTACTCTCCCCGCTCAAAGCGGGGGAGCTTCTGGGGCGACGCTGGCCGCAACCGGCCACGTTACCGCCCCGTCGCTCCCCCCGGGCCAGAGGCCCCTCCGGGCCAGAGGCCGCTAAAGCGGGGAGTCCCCTCGGAGGTCTTCTATGGATACGGCTACCTGTGTCTCCGGCGTAATCTCCAGTACGTTAGCAGCCAGCGGTTCACCCCGCTTGGCGCGGTATTTGGCAATCGTTTCCACCACGTCTACACAGTTGAAAATGGCTTCCTCAATGGTATCTCCCTCGGCAAACGCGCCCTGGATGCCTGGGCACCGAGCCAAATAGCCGCCGTTGTTTGCTTTCACAACCATCGAGAGCAAAACAGTCCTCATATTGCTCATCTCATCACCTTCCAAAGTAACAACAAATGCTCGACTTTGCACACAAACATTATACTATCCCAATAAAACAAAAACCAACTTGCACATTCTAAGGGAATTCGAAGCAAATCGGAGCCCAAAAGTGCCCCTGGGAGCCCTCACGCTCGATGCAGGGCTTGTACTGTGGCTTTTCCGGGGTTGACGAAAGCCTCCCGAAAGGCAGGTTAATTCCTGGGGGCCCTACGGGCCCCCAGGAATTACTTCGTTTTCCCTCTAAGATACGAGGATGGCAAAGGGTGGGGGCAAAGGGACGGCTGAAGCCGCTCCAACCGCAAGCAATGTCGGCCTGCGCCGACTGGACGAGCCTGCGAAGCGCAGGCTCGGCAAGGGGTGGGAGCAGAGGCACGGCTAAAGCCGCTCCAACCCAGGGCAATGTCGGCCTGCGCCGACTGGCGCCAGCCCGCGAAGCCCAGGCTCGGCAAGGGGCGGGGGCAAAGGGACGACTAAAGTCGCTCCAACCCACGGCGAGGTCGGCCTGCGCCGACCGGCGCCAGCCCGCGAAGCGCGGGCTCGGCAAACGTGGAAGCAGAGGCACGGCTGAAGCCGCTCCAACCCAGGGCAACGTCGGCCTGCGCCGACTGGTGCCAGCCCGCGAAGCGCAGGCTCGGCAAGGGCGGGAACGAAGGCACGGCTGAAGCCGCTCCAACCGCAAGCAATGTCGGCCTGCGCCGACCCGACGAGCCTGCCAAGTGCGGGCCTGGCAAGGGCGGGAACGGAGGGACGGCTGAAGCCGCTCCAACCGCCAGCAATGTCGGCCTGCGCCGACCAGCGCTGGCTCACAGAGGCAGGCCTGGCAGGAGTTACGGTGGTCTCTAATCGCCAGCCTTCTCTTTATCTGAGGTCATGGTCTGTTCCAATTCCTCCCACAGCCCGCCCGCCGCATGGTGTTGTTTCTGGTTCTCGATATAGCGCTTCACCACAGGCACTTCTCTTTTGCGAAGGGTAAAAGCCCCGTAGGTCCCTTGCCATTTGAAAAACTCACCGGGAGCAATCTCGTGGGTGACCAAGTGAGAGGAGGATCCCTTTACCTCTTTGGCCAGTCTCGCCACAGAGACTGTTGTGTGCAACCGCACCAGCAGATGGAGGTGGTCGGCTGTGCCCCCAATTGCCAGCGGCACGCACTTCAGCTCACGGCACTTCTGGGCTATGGCAGCATAGAGGCGGGGCTCGATATCCGGGGTGATCAGGGGAAGGCGATCCCATGTCGCCCACACCAAATGAAGGTAGAGTTGGGTGTAGGGGGTACGCATGAAGCTGTTCCTCCATCACAAATGTTGGTTAGGACTACTACCAGAGGCACGGCTGAAGCCGCTCCAACCCAGGGCAATGTCGGCCTGCACCGACTGTTCCAAATCAGTTGGACGAGTCAGCAGCAGAGAGGGAGGTGATACCCAAACCCTGGAAGTGAGAAAACCCTCAAGCATCATAATCGCCCTTGAACACCCCCTTTGTCCAACCAACCACTTTTGATGCCCACTTCATCATACGGGGTTCAGTTGTCAAAGCCTTCAAGTAGTATCGCTATTTTAAGGAAAAGTTCAACGATCAAAAGACACAGTCACTTTCCACTATCCACTTCACCTACTCGACGAAGCGCCTCAAGATACAAATCCTCGCTAAGCCGGAAACCACCTTCTTGCTGTAAAGCTTTCAATTGTGTGCTCAGGCTTGTGATCAGTCCGTGTTGTCTGGCCCAGATCAGCAACCCGACCGTTCCCAGCACACGCATCCCAAGACGCCGCGCCACCCGCCGGGCCTCTTTCTCATCCAAGAGGATTACATCGACCTGTTCCTGACGTGTCAAGACGATGGCCTCTGCTTCTCCAGCATCCAGCTCAGTGGAAAGGAGCCTGACGTAGTCTTGATCTTCTACATTGCGCCGCTGAATCCAGTCCGCCGCTCGGACCTCGTTTGCACCTGGACGCCCCGCTCCGGCCTCAACAACCTCATACCAGACAGCGTCAGGGATCAGGACACCTTGCGGAAAACGGTGTTTGAGAAGGGAAAGCTGACCAATGGAACTGAGGGCGATCAACGCAGAAGAATCCACAACTGCATTCATCCAAGTTCCTCAAGGGTAGCCAAATCAGCTTCCAGTTCCTCCAAGTCATAATGGCGCAAGATTCCCTCGGCTGCAAGCAAGTCATGAAATGCCCATTTCGAGAGACCAGCCAGTTCTCGAGCTTTGCCAAAAGAGAGCAGATCTTTTTCATACAGCCGAATTGCCAGCTCGCGTCGCAGGCGCGCTTCTTGCTCAGGAACGGGTACGCGCAAAGCGTCACCCAGATCACCGGGTAATTCAAGCACTATGGGATGCATCCCAGCCTATCCCCCTTAATAACATGACCCCTTTTTCAGTCCTTACTTTTGCTGAACCCGGACAAAGTATATCACACATCTCTCACAAGCGCAATCACACCTCTTAATTATTTCGCCCAAGGGATGGCTCAAGCCGCTCCAACGGTGGGCAATGTCGGCCTGCACCGACTGGCGCCAGCCCGCGAAGTGCGGGCCTGGCAAGGGGTGGGAGCAGAGGCACGGCTGAAGCCGCTCCAACCACAAGCAATGTCGGCCTGCGCCGACTGCGCCAGCCCGCGAAGCGCAGGCCTGGCAAGGGGCGGGGCAGAGGGATGGCTCAAGCCGCTCCAACCCAGGGCAACGTCGGCCTGCGCCGACCGGCGCCAGCCCGCGAAGCGCAGGCTCGGCAAGGGGTGGGAGCAGAGGCACGGCTGAAGCCGCTCCAACCGCAAGCAATGTCGGCCTCCGCCGACTGGCGCCAGCCCGCGAAGCGCAGGCTTCGTGATAGCAGGGATGATTATTCGGCGCAGCCTCTGCGCTTAGCTTTTGCTAAGCGGCTAAAGGGATGAGCCTAAACACACGGGCAAGCCTAGTCGCTACATCGAGATCGCCATGACGAAGGGCCTCCCGCACCGCATCCAGTTTCAGAGCATCGTCGAGCGAGAGGTAGGGAGACCAATCTTCGTCAGTGTAAATCAGCTCGACATCTACTTCCGCAGCGTATTGTCCTTCATGTACCAGTTTCGGAATCTTTCGTCTGGTCATTCTCTTCTCCGCAGGAAATCATCAGACCATCTGTCAGGATCGGGTCTGTAAGCTGTAACCAAAACAGCAGGAGAGGATTTGCCCTTTGGTATTCCCCATACTACATGAAGTGGCCTACCTCCGGCATCTCGCTGCAACACAAGTACGCATGGCCCTTTGGGATAGCCTGGGTAATCCTCCACAACCACGCCTTCTTCCACACCAGCCATGACCTCTTTTACCAGAATCCCGTCTTCGGCCAATTCATCGTATCCATGAGCCGATATCCTGAGCTCGCCATGTCCAATCAACACCAGCACTTGCTGGAAAATCTTGCTCACAGATCGTAGTCCTCTTATATTCTATCTACTTTCGAGAGACCAGCCAGTTCACGAGCTTTGCCAAAAGAGAGCAGCTCTTTTTCATACAGCCGAATGGCCATCTCGTGTCGCAGGCGCGCTTCTTGCTCAGGAACGGGTACGCACAAAGCGTCAGCCAGATCACCGGGTAATTCTAGCACTATGGGACGCATCCCAGCCTATCCCCCTTAATAACATGACCTCTTTTTCAGTTCTTACTTTTGCTGAACCTGCGCAAAGTATATCACAGATCTCTCACAAGAGCAATCCCACCTCTTAATTATCTCGCCTAAGGGACGGCTCAAGCCGCTCCAACTCGGGGCAACGTCGGCCGCCGCCGACCAGCGCCAGCCCGCGAAGCGCAGACCTGGCAAACGTGGAAGCAGAGGGACGGCTAAAGCCGCTCCAACCCAGGGCAACGTCGGCCTGTGCCGACCGGTGCCAGCCCGCGAAGCGCAGGCCTGGCAAAGGTCGGGGGCAGAGGGACGGCTAAAGCCGCTCCAACCCAGGGCAACGTCGGCCTGCGCCGACTGGCGCCAGCTCACGGAGGTGGGCTTGGTAATATAACACTGACACCTGCTGGCCTTTGGACATGAGTTCGGACACGCCATGCCTTACGTCCCTTTCTCACGAGAACACACCTTCGCGTCATTCTGAGCCGAGGCAGTAAGGGCTCAGCAGCGCTGAACCCATGCCGAGGAAGAATCTTGCAACGCCTTGGACAGTC
>WFSD01000224.1 GCA_015486235.1 Anaerolineae bacterium | reverse complement strand
CGGCTCGGAAGATACTGGTGTGGGCTTGGGCGGTGTTTCGGGACCACACAACTTTCGACCCCACACGGGCGTGCAGCAAAGCTTGAGCAATTCATTGCCTCGCCTTCTTGACAAAAATGAGAGAATCTACAAAACACGACGCGGGCTGCCCGTAGGGCGAACTGCTAGCTCGACCAGGCGAGCCAGACGGCTCACTACGAAACACTTTCCCGATGCCGCCCATCACCACACCGTCATTCCGAACCGAGAAACGGGCCCTCAGGGCCAGTTTGTTATACCTTCGAAAAGCCCTGGGTGGCGGGAGTTGCTTCTTCCACCGATTGCGTTTAGTATGTAGGGGTGCAGCGTTTGCTGTTTTCGGTCGGAGGCATGAGAATTGAAAAGTCCTATCAGCGAGGAAGCGAACAGGATAATAGGAGAGGAGCGGCAGTTCCTGATGCGCCTGCACACTTTCCTGGCGGGCATGGATGCGCCTGCACAGGACCTGGCCCACGTGCAGACCGGGATGGAACAGCTCGATGGCCTGTTTCTCATCGTGGTGGTGGGGGAGTTCAACGCAGGCAAATCGGCTTTCATAAACGCTCTTATCGGGGCCCCGGTGCTGGAAGAGGGGGTCACACCCACCACTACTGGAATCTACCTGATACACTACAGCGATGAACCAGAGCGAAAAGAGGGGGACGACGGCATCACCCGGATTGGCTACCCGGCGCTGTGGCTCAAACACCTGAATGTCGTCGACACGCCGGGAACCAATACGGTCATCCGGCGGCATCAGGAGATCAGCGAAGCATTCATCCCACGAAGCGACCTGGTGCTCTTCGTCACCTCGGTAGAGCGCCCGTTCACCGAAAGCGAGCGTCAATTCCTGGAGATGATACGCCAGTGGGGCAAGAAAGTCGTGCTGGTTCTGAACAAAGTGGATATCCTGGGCAAGGAGCGGGAGCTTCACGAAGTGATGGATTTCGTCCGTAAGGAAGCCCGATTGACCCTGGGGCTGAACCTGGACGTCTTCCCGATATCGGCGCGCTATGCTGCCAGTGATGATTCTCTGAAACCCTGGCAGCGAGGCGGGTTCCTGGTGCTCCAACGTTATCTCCTGCAACGTCTGGACGAGCGGGAACGGCTGCAACTGAAGCTGCGCAGTCCCCTGGGCGTTGCCGCAAAACTGATGGAAGATTACGGGCACCTACTCGAAGAGCACAAAGCGATGCTAGAAGAGGACCGAGACGCCCTCTCGAAAATAGACGTGCTCTTGAAATCTTATGAGGAAGAGATGCGCCGGGATTTCGTGTACCACCTGAGCCACGTCCAAAAAGTCCTGTACGAGATGGACGAAAGGGGAGACCGGTTTTTCGACGAGTATCTACGGATTGGCCGCTTCCTGGACATGCTGAACCGAGAGAAGTTGAGAAGTGCGTTCGAGAGAGAGGTGGTTGCCGATACCGCCATTCAGGTAGAGCGGCAGGTTAACGACCTCATAGATTGGCTCGTGGAAAAGGATTTCCAGCAATGGCAGGCAATCACTGCTTTCACCAGCGAGCGGGTAAAACGGTACAAAGATCAGATGGCCGGGGGCATGTCGGAGCGCTTCACGCTGAACCGCCGGAACCTGCTGGATTCCATCGGCAGAGCGGCGCAGGATAGCATCGCTACGTACGACAAGCAGGCAGAGGCCCGCAAGCTGGCAGATTCGGTGCAGATGTCCGTAACCCAGACCGTGCTGGTGGAGGCAGGGGCGCTTGGGTTGGGCGCTCTGCTGGTCAAGATAATGGCGGCTACGGCGGCAGACATCACCGGCGTTCTGGCAGCCGGCGTGCTCGCAACTTTCGGATTCTACCTGATTCCGGCGCGGCGTCAGAAAGCGAAAAAAGAGCTGCACAAACAGGTAGAAAGACTCCAGGGAAAATTGAAGAAAGCGCTGGAAGACGCTTTCGAGAAAGAACTTACCCATTCTCTGGGACGGTTCCGAAGTGCATTGGCTCCCTACGAAAGCTTCGTCCGGGCGGAGGAGAGGCACCTTCAACAGCAAGCCGAGACGCTGGAAGGTCTTCAACAGGATATCCAAAAGCTGGACAAAGAGATAGAAACGCTCTGAAAGGCATGTGAATGTCTGGTGATCCATCGCAGGCCTGCCTTAAGATTGGGGGGCTGCCCGGACGGACTTCACAAGTCTCGCCACTGGGATTTGCTTCGAAAGCCTGATGCCGATCATTTGGCACGCGAATTCTATTGGGTTATAATTAGCCCGCCGTGTGCTACGGTGTCAGCGCATGGTAGGGACTATCTTTGGTAAGGAGGGCGGCACTCGATCCACCCCTGCGTTTGCGTTCGACTCCTATGTGTCTGGAGTAAAAAACCATTCCATTAATATTGTACAAAAAGGAGGGAAGCATGAAGAAGCGGATGTTTACACTTGTCACTATGCTGTTGGTGCTGGCGACAGTGCTCACGGCTTGTGGCCCCAAGGCAACACCTACACCTGTCCCGACCAAGGCACCTGCGGTACAGCCGACCAAAGCTCCGGCTCCTACCAAAGCCGCAGCCCAGCCGACCAAGGCTCCGGCTCCCACCAAGGCCGCGGCTCCCACCAAACCACCCGCAAAGAAGGAGTTCAAGGTCGGACTCGTCACCGACGTTGGCGGTGTCAACGACAAGAGCTTCAACCAGTCTGCCTGGAAAGGCCTTCAGAAAGCAATGAAGGACTTCGGCGTCAAGGGCAAGTACATCGAATCCAAGCAGGTCACCGACTACGAGAAGAACATCGACGCATTCGCCACTGAAGGCTACGATATGATCATCACCGTTGGCTTCCTCATGGGCGACGCCACCGCAAAGAAAGCTCAGGAGTACCCCAACATCAAATTCGCTATCGTCGATTACGCCTACAAACCCGAGGACTACAAGACCAAGCTGAAGAACGTAACCAGTTTGCTCTTTGCCGAGGATCAGGTCGGCTACCTGGCTGGCGTGCTCGCAGGCTGCATGAGCAAGAGTGGCACCATCGGCTCCGTGGCCGGCATGGAGATCCCCCCGGTCGTCCGGTACGTCACCGGCTACCAGAATGGCGCCAAGTCTGTCAACCCCAACATCAAGACTCTGAACCAGTACATCCCATCTTTCATCGACCCTGCTAAGGGGAAAGAGGTCGGACTTTCCATGATCGAACAGGGGGCTGATGTCATCTTCGGCGTCGGCGGGAACACCGGCAACGGTGGCCTGCTGGCGGCAAAAGAGAAAGGGAAGATGGGGATTGGTGTCGATGTCGATCAGTATTACACCTACCCTGAGGTGAAGGACATCCTCATCACCTCTGCCATGAAGAACGTGGACGTGGCAGTCTACACTGCCATCAAGGCCGCTGCCGAAGGTACGTTGAAGCCCGGCGTCATGCTCTCCAGCGTGCAGAACAACGGCATCGGACTGGCTCCTTACCACGATTGGGACGACAAGATCCCCCAGAAGTGCAAGGATCTGGTCAAGAAAGCCCAGACAGGCCTGAAAAACGGTACCATCGAAACGGGGTACAAAGCCCAGTAGCAGAGGCTTTTTCGGGAGAGGCCTCTTCCCGAGGCCTCTCCCACTTTTCGTTTGGGTTGTCGGCAGAGCCAGGCTTGTTGCGGGCGCATGGGCCCAGTCTCTGAGACCATTGTCCGCTCTGGCACTTTTGGCCATGGGGATTACGGGGACCCTTACGCACCTGGTCAGCACTTATCCGAGTGATCAATCAGAATTCGACGGGTTTCCTCTCGCAGTTTCCACGGTCAGTACTGGCCACCGGTAACCTCCGAGAACCTTGCGGCCGGGACATCGGCCGAGAACCACCACAGAAGGGTATCTGACGGAAAGCACAAAGCGCTGGCAGAGAGAAGGAAACAGTGCCAGCGATTTCGTTTTTCCGCCCACCCAAGCGAGGCCTTTCCAGTTTTCTTTTGGAGGAGGACTACATGACGCTAGCATTGGAAGCCAGAGGGATAACCAAAGCGTTCCCTGGAGTGCTTGCCAACGACCATGTGGATTTCCAGCTGGAGAAAGGGGAAATACACGCGCTGCTGGGCGAGAATGGCGCCGGGAAAACCACCTTGATGAACATCCTCTACGGCCTTTACCACCCCGACGGAGGTGAGATACACGTCGACGGCCAGAAAGTGGAGATGGATTCCCCAAGCGATGCGATCAAGCTGGGAATCGGCATGGTGCATCAGCATTTCATGCTCGTGCCGGTGATGACCGTGGCAGAGAACATGATGCTGGGGATGGAAAGCACAACGCCCGGCAGCAGATGGCTTGGCCCGCTGAGTTTCCTCGACAGGCGAAAGGTGGAATCGGAAATCCGGGAGTTGTCGGAAAGGTACGGCCTGGAAGTAGATCCCACCGCCCCGGTCCATACGCTCCCAGTGGGCATACAGCAAAGGGTCGAGATACTGAAAGCCCTTTACCGTAAGGCGAACATCCTGATCCTGGACGAGCCGACCGCCGTTCTCACGCCCCAGGAAGCCGAAGACCTGTTCGTGGTGATGCGGTCTCTAAAAGAGCAGGGCGTCTCCATCATTTTCATCACCCACAAGCTAAAAGAGGTCTTCGCCGTGGCGGACAAGATCACTGTCATGCGTGGCGGGCATGTGGTGGGCAGCGTGCTTCCGGAGGACGCCACAGAGGCAATGCTTGCCAGCATGATGGTGGGGCGAGAGGTAATCCTGACAGTGGAGAAAGGCCCTGCAAAGCCCGCTAAGCCAGTCCTCGACGTGCAGGACCTGCGTGTCAAGGACGATCGTGGGTTCACGGTAGTGAACGGCGTCAGCTTCACGGTTCGGGAAGGGGAGGTGCTGGGTGTCGCGGGCGTCCAGGGGAACGGACAGTCGGAACTTGTGGAGGCTCTTACCGGCCTACGAGGAATCGAGTCCGGCAGGGTTCTGATGGCTGGCGACGACATCACCAATGCACCCCCCAGGCAGGTGCTGGAGACGGGCATCAGTCACATCCCGGAGGACCGACGAAAGCGGGGGCTGGTCCTCAGCTACTCCATCGCCGACAACTTGGTGCTGTGTACTTACTACAAGCCGCCTTTCGCCAAGGGCGTTGTGATGAACCAAGAGGCGATAGAGGAGCAAGCTGTGAGGCTTATCAAGGAATTCGATGTGAGGACCCCCAGCGCCTACGCCCCCGCAGATACTCTTTCCGGCGGAAACCAACAGAAAGTCATCGTGGCGCGTGAGCTCTCCAGGCCGTATAACCTGCTGATAGCCGCACAGCCGACCAGGGGCCTTGACGTTGGCTCCATCGAATTCATCCACAATCGGATCATCGAGCAGAGGGATGCAGGGCATGCTGTGTTGCTGGTCTCGGCGGAACTGGACGAGATACTCTCCCTGTCCGACCGGATAGCAGTGATGTACAAAGGGGAAATCATCGACACTGTGCCGATCGAGGAAGCCACGCGGGAGAGCATTGGGCTTCTCATGGCCGGGGTAAAACGTGAACAGGAGGCGGTCAATGGTTGAAAAGCAAGGCATTGACTGGGTAGGTTGGCTTAGAGAGATAGCCATCCCGATCCTGGCCGTCATAACAGCGTTGGCCCTGGGGGCTCTGGTGATTCTGAGTGTCGGCGGGAACCCGCTGGTGGCATACAAAGGACTTATAGATGGTGCATTCCTGAAGAAAAGGGCTTTCACAGAGACCCTGGTGGCCACCACTCCATACATCTTCCTTGGCCTTGCAGTTGCTTTTGGCTTCAAATGCGGGCTTTTCAACATAGGCGCCGAAGGGCAGTTCTACATTGGCGAGATCGCCGCCGTGTTGGTGGGGTACTCCTTCCAGGGTTTGCCAGCGTACATCCATCTGCCCGCTGCGTTGCTTGCGGGCATCCTGGCCGGAGCGGTCTGGTCCGCCATTCCCGGATATCTACGAGGGGCATTCGGTGCCCATGAGGTTATCACCACAATCATGATGAACTATGTGGCGATTTACCTCGCCGAGTACCTGGTTGGCCTGAAAGGCCCAATGCGCGATCCCAAAGCCAGCGTGCCCCAGACCAGGCCGATTGCTCCTTCAGCGGCAATCCCCAGGCTCAACGAGCTGCCCGGGATCATGCAGAATCCAATGGTGAGGCTCGGATGGGGGCTGGCGTTCGCCGTGACGGTGTACATTCTGCTCAAGTGGTGGCTGGGCAAGAGGATGACAAAGAGCAGTCAATCCACAGCCATTTCCGCCGCCATAGCCCTGGTGATTGGCGCATTGGTTTTCATCGGACTGGCACATCTGAAAGCCCTCGGGGGGCCGTTCACCGACCCCGCTGACAGACTTCACCTGGGGTTTTTCCTGGCGTTGCTGGTAGCGGCTTTCATCTGGTGGCTGTTGAACAAGACGACCCTTGGCTTTGAAGTCCGCACTGTGGGCGCCAACCCCGATGCGGCCGAGTACGCTGGAATCAGCATCGTCAAGAATTTCGTCCTGGCGATGGGGATCAGTGGCGGCCTTGCAGGCCTGGCTGGCTCGGTGGAGGTGCTCGGGCTGGAACGGATGCTGAAATCGTTCTTCTCCGCAGGCTACGGCTTCGACAGCATCGCGGTTGCATTGCTGGCGAAAAACGACCCATTCGGAATCATCGCATCGGCGTTTCTTTTCGGGTCGCTGCGCAACGGCGCCGACCTGATGGAGTTGCGATCGGGCATCTCCAAGCACGTCATCGGCATGGTGCAGGCGCTGGTGCTCCTCTTCGTGGCAGCCCCGATAATCATCCGCTGGATCTACCGGATAAAGGCCCGCCGGGAGGAGAAGATGGTCATCACCAGAGGCTGGGGGAAGTAATTACCTCACCGCGG
>WFSD01000223.1 GCA_015486235.1 Anaerolineae bacterium | reverse complement strand
TCGGAGGCGAAGAAGAACGCATGGACGTGACCCTGACTCCCTTGACGCCGGCCGAGATGCCGTACCATCTGCGGGTATCGCCAGTGTACGTCGGGGCGCGGTGATCAGCCAAGTTGTGGCAGGATAAACGCAAAAAGGGCGTAGACGTCCAGGACCCACAGCAAGGCATACAGCACAGCCAGCACGAAGTGGTCCAGAGTTTCCGGTATAGCAGCCCTAACGCCGTAGGCGATCGCCAGAGACAAAGAGAGCGCGGCATGCCATCGGTAGGCGGAAGGCGATATGACATCCATCGCCGCCCAGAAAACTGCGAGGATGAGGAAGAACAACGCCATCTTGCGGCTCACGGGACGTTTCACCGTTTCCAGGAACCCCACGGCCCATGCCGGCGCTATGGCCGCCAGAGCCGGGAAAAGGTAACGCCCCTGGTGCTGTACGAAAATTAGATTGTACCCCACGTACTCGGCCAGGACGCCCAGGAAGAGAACTGTCAGGAGCACCACCACGCCCCATTGCTCGCTGGTCAGAGCGTTACGTCGGTGGAGGCACACCCGCCAGCACACCAGCAGGAACCCCACGCCCACCGCCAGGGTCACCATTTCCAGCGCCAGATAAATCCGCCCATCCATGAAGACGCCCATCCACCCGAAGACACCCCAGAAACTATCGAAGGTGAATCTGGCAAACCGGCCCAGGTAGGCGTGCATCCCATGGGCGGCGATCCACTCCATCGTCCTGGGTTGGCCTACCACCACGGCGTTGTGGCGCGCCAGCCCCAGCAAGTCCGGCCAGCCGTACACAAGGGCATTGCGGACGTACCACGGAGCGGATATCACCACAGGCGGTGCCAGGAGCCAGGCAAGGCGCCTCACCACCCCCTTTCTCTCCCTCCACCACCTGATCAGTACCGCCAGGATTGCCAGGGGGAGGGCTACGTAAGCCGTCGTCTTAGTCACCAGTATCAGCCCGAGCACCACGCCGAGCTTTGCCAGTGAGCGCCCATCGGAGCCATCCAGCAGCAGCACGTGGCGAACCGAGAGCCACACCGCCAACGCCAGCAACAACTCTGCCAGCGAGTCGTTCTCCACCCCTGCCATCATCGCCACGTGCATCGGTATGAACGCCACGAACGCGGCCGAGACGAGCGCCACCTCATGATGTCTCTCGGGAAAGACATCGAGCATCATCCGGTAAATCACCAAGAGCAGCATGCTGCCTAGCAGCACAGAGAAAAGCCGCATGGCTATCAAGCTGCCCTTGGTTGCCAGGAAGATCGGCGTCTGGAGGAGGTAATAGAGGGGCGGCTGGTGGAATTCATATCGAACCGGGTCCACACTCATCGACGGGGGGAAATGCCTGGATTTGAGTGTTTCCAAGTACACCTGGGAGTAGTCGCCTTGCTGCAGGATGGGGAACGAACGGTGCCCGGCCAGATAGCGAACGTAGTTGTAGTGAGCTGGTTCGTCCGGTACCTGCCACGCGGGCACCAGGGAAGCGTAGAGGGTACCGACTGCCATATACGCCAGCAAGATGGTACAAAGCAGAAGACGCTCTTTGGACAATGACATTATCGCTCCAGGGTATGTCAGACTTTATCGGAAATGATCGAACGCAGACAAAGCAAATAAACCAGAAAAGATCGACGAACTCGCCTTGCAAGGAAGCGGAGAAAGCCTTTTTTACCGTCCCCCATCGCCCCGGCCGCCTGCGGCGGCAATTTGTAGAGCGGACTGTCACTCTGGTCGGGCCGTTGGCCCGACCAGACACTTCCAAAAACATTCCCTCTTTTGCCATGTCTCGGCGTGCGACGTGCGCATGGGCGGACTAACACGCCCTACAGGCCTACATGGCCCTTTCTTCATTTGGAAAGAGCAAACGCTCACAAGCAGCCATTGGCAGCCCCTCCCTCGCCTGCGCCAGCGGGAGAGGGAGGGGTTGGGGTGGGTGAGGACCAAAAGCCGCTCCATCCCACCAATTCTGAGCGCCACCAATTCCTTCATCGCCTGCGGTGTCGAAAGTCCTCCGCGGAGCCAGGAAACTCCGGGCTCCCGCCATGTTACGCCAGCCTGCGGCGCGAGATTACGTCCCTGTACGCTTCCAGCGTCCTGCGGGCCACCGAATCGGGGTGAAAGCGCTGCAAGGCCTCCTCCCGCGCCCGCCGCCCCATGGCGAGCGCCAGTTCCCAATTCCCGAGCACCTTCCCCATGGCACCCGCCAGGGCACGCACATCGCCCCAGGGAACCAAATGCCCTGTCTCGCCTTCGGACACCATGTACCTGTTCCCACCTACGTCAGTAGCGACGACGGGACGCCCCACAGCCATTGCCTCCTGGATCGCCACAGGTGCTGTCTCCTGCCCCGAAGCCAGCACCACAAGCTCAGCGGCAGCATATTCCTCGGCCATCCGGTCGGGATCCAGGGGTCCCAGGAACCGGACACGATCGGCCACACCCAAGAGTTCCGCTTTTCTACGACATTCTCCGGCATATGCAGGGAATGTCTCGGCCTCGCCAGCGACCCGGAGCTCAGCCTGTTGGAACTGCTTCGACAGGATTGCGAAAGCCTCCACGAGCTCCAGTATCCCCTTCCTGGGGATGACCCTGGCTGGCGAGAGAATGCGGAATTGCTCCGGCTCTCCAGACACGGAGAAATAACGCAGGTCGGCTGAGGTCTCGATATCGTAGACATGAGATGGGTGGAACCAGGGATGGGCGTCGGAGAGATACGGACTGACCCGTATCAGGTTTTCTATATGTCCCAGCACGTAGCGCTCGTACCACCTGTCAAAATGCCGTACCAGACGCTCTTTCAGCCCCGGAGAAAAGGCAACCTCCTTCCCCATGATCCCGTGAACGCTCACGATGGCAGGATAGCCGCTGCTCGTGGCTGCGTCGGCGTAGATGTCAGACCCGTGGGCATGGATGATATCCGGCTGGATCCGATCGAACTCCCTGTGCAGACACGCCACGTCCCGCCGATGGAGAGTCAGCCTGCCCAGGCGACGCAGAGGGAGGGCATGAACCACCCTCTGTCCTTCGCGGTACACCCGGTGTCTGTCCAGGGAGGGATGACACGTGACCACATGCAATTCCACCTCGTCGGATTTCTCTATCCCGTCCGCCAGGACTGCAGTTATCGCCTCGACTCCGCCGAGGATTCTCTTCCTGTCCAAAGGGTAGAGACCGGCGATTGCTACCCGCATCGTCTAGCGCCTCCTCGACGAAAAGATCGGTTGAAAGCTCCCCAGAACTGCCCCTGCCAGAAAGAAAAACAGTCGCTGTACGAAAAGGGCGGGGGTCAGGTTGGTGAAGAAACCCGTTATGCCATAGGCGGCGACGCTCGCCACCAGAGCATAGACGATCGTCTTATCCCGGTCCTCGGTCATCCGCACGTAAGCCCGATGCAGTTCGTGGAATATCGCGGCGAACATCCCCAGGAAAAGGACCAGCCCCAGCGCGCCCGCGGCCGTCAACACATCCAGGAAAGCGTTCTCCGTCGCCGGAACGTAAAACGTCTTCAGACGCGGGAAAAATCCCTCCCGGAGGCCAATCCATGGAAAGTTGTTATACCCTATACCGATGATCGGCGAACGTTTCCACAGGGTAATGGCAACCTGCCAGGCATGGGTGCGGTAGATTATCGGACTCTGCGCCGTTACGCGCTCTTTGAAAAGGTAACTCTGGGAAATAGGGGCACGCATGAGCCACAGCATGGCAGCAGAGGCCAACAAGACGACGAAAATCGGGCCCCTCCACCGTTTTTCGAAGAACGCCATGAGCAACAGCACCGCCAGCGCAGCAAGCCATCCAGCTCGGTTCGCCAGGATGATCAGGGTAGCCAGGTTCAGTAATATCAACCCAATGTATGCAACGCGTTTCAGGATCGTATCGCTCACGTATGCTTCACGGAGAGACCATGGGAGCACGATGACCAAGATCATGGCCGTATAAGCGGGGTCGCCCAGAAGGGATATCAACCGGCGCACGTGCAGGGTGTACTCGGAGACAGTGTAATGATATATGAAAAGCGCCTGATGAGTGAAATATTCCCTCCACGCCAGAAATGCAAGAACGACGACGATGAGGTGAAGCACTGCCACGAGCCTCCTGCGCCATTCTGGTGTGGAGATAAATTGCCTGCCCAGGAAAAAGAGCAGAAACGGGATGTAGTAAGTGTCGAAAATGCCCTGCAGAGCGGTCAGGGTTCCCTGAATGGAGGTAAGAGCGGAGACGCCGATTGCCAGGGAGAAGAGTACCATCAGCACCTCAGACCATCCTGGAGCCGCCAGTTTCCGCTTCCTTCCGGCCAGTTGCACTATCAGGGCAAGCAGGACAAGGCTGGTGATGAAGCGGGTAAACCCCAGGTCAGGTATGCCACGTCCCAGGTGCAGATCCAGGTAAAAATATCTGGAAAAAGGTGAGATTGGGAGCCATAGCAGGAGAGTAATAGCAGGGGACAGGAAAAGGGTAGTGACGTAAAAAACCAGCTCTGTCCCACCAATTAGCAGGTGGGCACGTTTGGACTGGATGCCGAGCGCCAGAAGGATGCCCAGCACCGTCCCAGCAACCCATTGCATGACACTGGCGGCTCGGTTTACAATGTCACGCCAACCGCGATTTATCACCTCGCCGTTCACTTTTCCAGAATCTCCCGATAGATTTCGAGGACAGCCTCGGCAGTGCCACGCGCCGTGAAACGTCTCCGGACTTCAGCCCGCGCTGCTTCGCCAAGCCGATCCCTCAGTCCGGCATCCTTGCTCAGTTGCACGATAGCTCCGGCCAGAGCCTCGGCGGAGCCCGGCTCGACCATCAGCCCCGTCCTGCCGTCCTCCACGATCTCCGGCACCGCCCCCAGGTTCGTGGCCACAACTGGTTTGCCCACTGCCATCCCCTCGATTATCACCCTGCCGAAAGGCTCAGGTTCCAGCGACGCGTGGGCCAGCACGTCCATTGCCCCTAACCAAGGGCGTACATCCGGCTGGTATCCGGCGAAGAGCACCCGTTCCTCGATCCCCAGACGTGTGACCTCTCCACGTAACTCGTCCCACATCCACTCTGCACCCTTGTCGGGCGCCCCCACGACCACCCCATGAAGATCTGGCACATCTCGGAGCGCCAGCGCCAGCCCTCGCAGGAAAATGTGTGGGCCTTTCCACCGGACAAGCCTGCCGACCATTCCCACTAAAATCCCCCCCGTTGGCAGGCCGAGCTTCTCCTTCATGATCTGCGCTGGAGGGAGTCCCTCGAACTCCGGTGCCTCCACGCCATTGTACACCACGACGCCCATGTCAGACGGCACGCCCTGCCTGACCGCCGCTTCCTCCACCGCCCGAGAGATGTAGATCATCCTCTCCACGTGCCTGCCAAGCCAGCGGTCGAACCATCGGAAAGGGTTGAAGTTCCTGACGTGCCATACCACCGGCACTCCGGCCATTCTTGCAGCCAGGATGAAGGAACCGCTGTCGGTCACCATGTCGTTGACGTGAACCAGGTCGATGCCCTCCGATCGGATAATCCGATGGAACCGAAACGCCTGGGGCAGGATACGGCGGAACACCCTGGCCCAGAAGCCAAGGCCATGCCATGCAGGTGCCAGGGCACTGTTTCGTAGAATCGACCCCAGCTTCCCCTGACGCACTTTGTCCACCGGCCCGCCATACCTGTCCCCGGCACCCTGATTCGACTGCACCAGGTGGACGGTCGCGCCGAGCTCCAGGAATTTCTCCGCTCCCGGGTTGTCCTGAGCCAGCACGGCCACCCTTTCGTATGGCGGCCCGACGTATTTCATCAGATTGTACAGGCTGACGAGAGAGCCACCGGGGGTGCGGGCTATGTCGGCGAAGAGTATTCTGGGCATTGCGGCTCCTACGGTTCCGATATCAATGGCTTTGCCACGGAAGTTCGTCCCAGCGATCTATCGCCCAGCCAGTCGGCGCAGCCCATAGCGGCGCCATCCCCTGACCAACCAGGAGCAGCACCGGAAGCCCCGCTTCGTCTGGTGCGATCTCTGTCAGCATCCCACTTCGGGAGGCCAGCAACCTGAGAACTCCCTCGATGTGCTTCACGCCTTTCATCGGAGGGGAGTCCAGGTTTTCGTACAGGCTTACGCCGTACAGCTCCAGCAGAGTGTGATCCGCCAGGTAGAGATCGAAATCCACAAAGTCTTGCTCCGCCCCGGGGACGTCCTGATCTGCATAGATCAACGATTCGTCCCATATCGCTATGGTAACGATAAGCTGTCCTTCCAGAGCAGCCAGTTCTTTCCAGTCTTCGTCCTCCAGACCCAGGTACAGCCTGGCTTCGTCCACAGTAGTCGCCTCCAAATGTACAGGCAGGCACGCGATCCTTTGACCATATGCATCGCTTCGATCAGGAGCTATTTTACCAGGGATGGGTGTGGCTGTCACTTCTGGTCTGAGGTGTGTTCGAAGCAACCCCTGGGGGCCTTACAGGCCGCCAGGAATTTACCTGCCCTCCGGAAGGCTCTCGTCAACCCCAGGCAACCCACAGCACAAATACTGTGGAATACCGTTCCACGGGGCAAGCCCTATATCGAGCCGTGAGGGCTCCCAGAAGCACTCTCGGGCTTCGATTCGCTTCGAAATTCCGAGATGATTCCGAGGAAGCGGACGGCGTCTTCGGCCATGAAGACATTGTTGAAGAGGCAATAAGACTCTCGATACGAGCCGCACCATTCGGCCAACTGTGCCAGATCATCGTCGGTAAAGCGATAGCGATACCCGCGGCGGCCGTGAAGCCGGAAATAGGCAGTTCCTTCGGTGACCGGCAACCTGACGAAAGGATCGACTACGTCCAGAAGGTCGAGTTCCCCGGTCAGATCGCGGAGCAGGCCCTCAGGCCAGCGCCCGCGGGACTCCCATCCGAGGGCCAGACCACCCCGTTCGATTGTGTGGAAGAAACGACGGATGTTTTCCACGTTCTCCGGCTCCGGCCCGAAACTGGGTGGCGTCTGGAAGACCGCTATCGGCGCCCTGAGTATTCCGGCAATCCTCCGTGTGACACGCCAGGCCTCCAGCACCTCCGGGGTGACACGGAAGCCACCGTAGTTCTCCCTCGGCCCGGAGAGGGTCAGTTTCGCCTTCCGATACGTCGGCGAAGATGGGGCATGGGTTATCAACTGCCATGCCTTGACAGCGAAAACGAAATCATCAGGGGCCGATGTCCTCCACCGGGATGCTGTCTCCGGTTTCGGCGGCTTGTAGAAAGTCTTCTGCACCTCCAACAGGCGGAATCTCCGGAAATACTCTGCCTGCCGGAGGCAGAATCCGCAACATCCTACGTGAATCATCCTTCTTTCCTCTCGAAAAAGGTACCCCGTCCTGAGGAGGCACAATGCGCTCTTGCCTTCCCTGGTGGAGTATCCACCAGCGGCATGGTAAAATGCCTCAGTCTGGAGATAGCACTTGGCAAGGAGAGCCGCAATGGGAGATATGCGTCACGGGACAGGCACCTCACAATCCATTTTCACAGCCGAATCGCTTCGGCGTTTTCTCTTTCCGGTCTTTCTAGTGCGCCTGACGCGCGATACAGGCGTGCGCATGTTCTATCCATTCCTGCCGCAGATTGCGGATGGCCTGGGAATATCGTTGACCACCGCCGGAGCGCTGCTCACCGTCCGGACTTTGCTGACGGTGATGGCTCCTGTTTTTGGGCATCGAGCCGGGCAGGTGGGGCCGCGCAAAGTCCTGCGATGGGGATTCCTGCTGCAGGCATCAGGGCTCTTGCTTTTCAGCTTCGCCCGACATCCTGGCCTGTTGCTCCTTGCCGTCGTTGTGTTGGGCCTCAGCGACGCCATCATCCTGCCCCTGACACAAACATACGTGGGCGAGCACTCACCGAAAGCGCAGCGTGGGCGTGCGCTGACTACCGTGGAGTATTCCTGGGCACTCACCGGCATCGCTATTCTCCCCATCGTGGGGTGGCTCATGTACAGATGGGGATGGTGGGTTCCCTTCCGCCTTCTCTCCCTGGCGGGAGTGGCATCGTTCCTGCTGGTCTCTTTCGTCTTTCCCCCGGATCTGCCTCGAGAAAGCGAGGACGACGACCACTTCCTTCCGCAAATGAGATCGGTCTGGAAAGACTCCAGCACTGCCCATGCATTGATCGCCAACGCAGTTCTTTACATAGCTTTCGAATCGATAGCGGTGGCTTACGGCGCTCACCTGAAGCGCGATTTCCACCTCGATGCCGCCCACATAGGGAGCATAGCCTCTCTTCTTGGATTCGCCGAGCTCTCCGGATCCGTGACGTCCAGCATGGTCGTGGACAGGCTCAGGCCACGCCGCACCTTGCTGTTCGGCCTCGTAGGCTTGATGGCAAGCCTCGGCACGATATCCATCCTGGGAAACAACCTGCTGCTGTTCACAGTCGGGTTGGCAATTCTCTCCATGCTCATGGAGTACAGCCTCGTCAGCATGATCCCTTTGTTGAGCGAACAGCTGCCTCACCGCCGTGCCACAGTCCTTGCGACGGCTCCAATGCTGGCCTCTGTGGTGCGCAGCGCTGCCGATAGCTGGAGCACACGGCTCTTCGTCACCAGAGGCTTTGCTGCGGTGGGGGTGTTTGCTCTTACGGTCGTCGCAGCAGGCGCTTCCTTGATCTGGTGGCGTGTCGAGGAAAGGTGATGGTAGGCGCTGCACGATGCCATCCGTGCAACGCCCAGTGGATCATCCTTCCGCTGCCGCTATGGCGATCCCCTCTTTCTCATCAACTGTGTAGAGGGCCGCAGCCCCAACGATGAAGAAGATCACCAGAGAAATGATGCTCAGCCTGCTGGAGCCGGTCAGCTGCCCTACCACAGCAAAAGTGAGCGGCCCGGCGATCCCGGCGAACTTGGAGCTCACGTTGTAGAACCCAAAGAACTCTGCAGAGCGGCTCTTGGGTACCATTGCCCCGTAGAGGGATCGGCTCAGTGCCTGTGTGCCTCCCTGAACCATGCCCACTACAAACGCCAAAACCCAAAACTGCCACGCATGACTCATGAAGTACCCTTCGATCGAGACCAGAGTGTATACCCCGATGCCAAGGAAGATAGAATTCTTCGCACCCAGCTTTTTCGCCAGGCCGCCGAAGAGAAAAGTGAAGGGTATACCCACGAACTGGGTCATCAGCAGAGCACCGATAAGGTCGGTCTCGCCGATGCCGATCTCAGCCCCGTAGATTGTGGCCATTTTGATGATGGTTCCGATGCCATCGTTGTAGACCCAAAAAGCGATGATGAATTTCACGAGTTCTCTGTACTTGCGGATCTCGTGGAAGGTTTTCCCCAGCCTCCGGAACCCGGCCACCACCGGGTTGAATTGCTCCTCTCCAGCCACGACCGCTTTGTGAGGGGGTTCAGGCACCCATTTCAGTATTGGGTAGGAAAAGATCAGCCACCAGACGCCGACGCTGACGAAGGAGGCCCTGGTTGCTATCTCGGCGTTGGGGAAGCCGAATTTGTGAGGCATCATGATCCACGCCAAGTTGATAGCGAGCAGCAGCCCGCCTCCCAGGTATCCGAAAGCATATCCTCTGGTGGAAACCTGGTCTATCTCATCCGCGCGGGCAACGTGAGGCAGGAGAGAATCGTAAAAAATGTTCCCCCCAGCAAACCCCAGATTCCCAACGATGAAGAGAGCACTTGCCAGAAACCAGTTGCCTTTGCTGACGAAATAGAGCATCATGGTTCCCAGGACGCCCAGCACCATAAAAGAGGCAAGGTATTTTTTCTTACCCCCGGTATGGTCAGCTATGGCGCCCAGGATTGGGGCCAGGACGGCGATGAGGAGCATCGCAATGGTGCTGGTGTAGCCCCAGTAGACGGTGGCAAGGTTGCCAGGGAGAGTGACCCCGGCGACTCTGCTGTAGAACGGCGGAAGGACGGCGGCCATGATGGTGGTGGCGAATGCCGAATTCGCCCAGTCGTACATGGCCCATGCATTTACGACTTTCTTGTGTAGCTTGTTAGCTCTCTCTTGTAGCAATTTGGTCTCCTTTGTGTATCCGCTCTGGAAATGGCCACGGAAAGGCACGGAAAACATCACCACAATGCGGGCCCGTAGGTCGGGTTGCTTGCAATTTGACAACTGTTTGGTTAGGGAATCACCGGAAGCGAATCAACGAATCGGCGAGTCAAAGAACGCGTTCTGGCCTAACAGTGGCGGAGCCGCCGCTACGCCACAACTTCCCTTCTTCTCGGAGGGGCAGCCAGTAGGGAAAACACGCCGGTCGCCCCTTGTGAAACACATCCTTCTCACTTATGCCGACTGTAAGTTCCCATCAGCTCCGCCGTACCCAGAATATGCCCTTTCATCGCCCGGATCACTTCTTTCTTCCCCGCGCCAGAGGGAAGGCCGAGGGTAGCGTCCAGAGCGTAAAGCCGGAAGAAATAGCGATGGGTACCACGAGGCGGGCACGGGCCACCGTAGCCGAGCCTGCGCCAGCTATTCTTGCCGTTTCTGCTCCCGTCAGGCAGCGTGGATTCACCTGGTACCGCTTCCTCCAGAGAGCGAACGTCGGCGGGGATATCGTACAACACCCAGTGAACCCAGGTGCCGATGGGAGCGTCCGGATCGTCCATGATCAGGGCAAAGCTCCTGGTCCCCACGGGCGGGTCCTTCCACACCAGTGGTGGTGAAATATCCTTGCTATCACATGTGTACTCCTTGGGAATAGGCCTCCCATAGGAAAATTTGGGACTTGTCAACGCAAATTCCATGGTTTCACCTCCTTTTTTCTGTCCAGCGGCTGCGGGCTGGGAGGTAGGCGTGGGCGGTGTCGTGGTGCCCGCCGGCCCGCATGCGGCAAGTAAGATCGCCAAAACCAACAATGGTAGTAGAAAACGTCTTGTAGCTTTCATTTTTCCGCTCCGAGACAAGTCCGTCAGCAAATCGGCGAAAAGTCCTGTGCGAGAAAACCCTTGCTGATCCGCATATTCCCATCGTCATGCGGCGACCTACCGCCCATGACGACTGCTCCCAAATTAACTGATTCAGTTCACGTTCACGGCGATTTCATGGGCGACGGCGCGGGCAGCTTCTCCTTCGTAGGCATGGGCACCGGCGTGGGCGTCGGCGGGACAGGTGTGTTCTCTGCCTCGCCTGTCACATCCGGCGACAGCCGATATATCTGGGTTCCGGATCGGTCGTACACTTTGCGGAAGATCTCGGGGTGGGCGTCGAATTTCGCCAGCCCCTGAGCGGGGTACATCGCCCGCTCCAGGTCTCCCACGACCACATACCTGACCCGGTAGTACCGGGCCAGCTTCAGGAACCGTTCCATGCCTCCGGTGGCGTACATCTCCTGCACCTCCCGCGCCCGCTGGTCTATTACCGGACTCGGGATGACGGATCGCTGCTGTTTCTCGTGCCAGTCCCATCCCAGCGGATCGGGGAGGCCGGTGTAGATGGCGATCCTGCTGCCCCAGTGATAGAGGGGGGCGCGCCCTTCCAGGACCACCGGCGTGCCGGGCACATGCTCTCGGATCCATTGGATGGCGTGGTAATCGTGCTCCAGCCGCATGGAGCGTCCGTTCTCGGCGTACGATGCATCCAGCATGAAGAGCTCGCCGTTCAGCGAGTGGGGCGTCTTGCTGCTGAAACGATCCCGCATCTTTGCCGGCGTGGCGGTGACGGGGTAGAAAAGCGCAGCGGCCAGCAGGAGCGCGGCGACGGCGGACGAAACCCATCGGGCGGTCGAACTCCACCGCTTCATCTCGGCCCACAGCTCGGGGAGGGACGCCGCCAGCGCCACGCCCCACAGCACCCACACCTGCAGGTAGAACTTGAACACCGTATTCATCCGCCCGATGTCGTCCTTCAGCCGGACGATCTCCACCCCCATGGTCAGCGCCAGCCCCCAGCCCAGCATGAACAGGATGAAGAGCTTCCGGGCGGGCAGGTTCCGATCCCAGAGCAGCACCAGCACGGCGGTGAGCATCGGGAGGGAGACGATCCAAGACTGCAGTCCCAGGATCGCCGCGGCTATCGCCGCCAAAGCCGAAGCCCCCAGCAGCGACATGCCATTCTCGGCGATCCACGCTGGCAGATCGCCCTCCCGTTCCTGGCGCATCCACTCGGCCGCCAGGACCAGGACGAGCAGCGCCAGGAAGGCTCCCCACACCATCAGGTAGTCATCCAGGTGGGTGAAAGGTCCTTTCCACCGCTGAATCCCCACGTAGGCGGTGGCGTAGTGGCGGGAGTACGGAAGGAAGAAAAGGGTGGAGAGGACGGACAATCCCACCGCCCCCCATACCACGTCCAGCCAGCCGTAGAAATCGAGGCCACGCCGCTGCTTGACGTAGAGGAGCCAGCCTCCGACGCCCAGGAGCAGGTAGGTGGGATAGTCCCAGGTGTTGGTCGCCTTGAGAGAGCCCACCGCCATGGCAAGCAGGACGAACGTCCCGGCAGCCTGCCGCCAGGTGGCTTTTTTCGCCCCCAGGAAGAGCGCCACGGCCATCCCCAGGGCCAGCACCGTCAGGGGAAGCGCCATGACGTGAGCGTGCAGGTCGGCGTAGAGGAATGAAAAATAGGGAAACTCGTTGATGGTGTCCTTGATCACCCGGCTGGCGTTCCAGAACCACCAGTCACTGGGGTAGCCCAGGTTGCCGCCATGGGCCCACACCCAGATGCCGGAGAGAACCTGCGCCAGCTTCGCCAGCCCCGGAACCACGCTGTGGATGCCCTGGAGCCTGGAGATCCGAAGCCAGCCCTTCCACGCCAGGGAGAAATTCACCAGGTTCCCCGCCACGGCGACGAAAATCGGGGCGGCCAGGGCCGGGAAGTACTTCGACGCAGAGACGCAGAGACGCAAAGAGAAAAATCTTCCGACCTTTTCCTCATGCGATGTAGCTTCCCGGGTGGGCAAGAGCGAAGCCGCCACGGAGAACGATCCCAGGGCCAGGAAGCCGTAGAGGGTAGGCAGGGCAAGGTTGTACGCCACGGCTGGCACGATTCCGGAGAGCTTGGTGAGCATCCCCACCAGGACGAAGCCGAAATAGTAGTAGTTGATGTAGCCCCCGGCGAACCAGGGATCGTAAGGCGGGAAGTGCACGCTCTTGATGACGGCATTCAGGTAGGCGAAATCCATCGGTTTCTCGCCGCCGCGGGCGGGGTGCCACAGATCGGGGTTGTGCCAGCGCACCCAGAGGAAAAAGAGGAAGAATGCCAGAAAGATCGCCTCCTCCAGGGCTAGCAACCCCCATCGGGATCGTACGAACTCCTCCAAAGAATCCCGATTGCGCCACGCCACCGCCGCCGCTGCGACCAGCAAAATCAGGAACACCAGCCACAGCGCCAGCCGCGTCGCCGGGAAGAGGCCGACACTTGCGCCCAGCCACACCAGGTAGCCGAAAAGGAGCCAACCCAGCGTCTTCGACAGACCGTAGCCGCCGTCGGGCAGGTGAACCAGCGGCTGCATGATGGCGAACCCCGCCAGGCCCAGAAGTTCCACCAGCAGCAGCCAGACCAGCACCGGCACCCGATTCACCAGGTCGCCGGGATGGAACAGCGAAGACCAGGTGCCTCCAGCCTCCTGCTCGGCAATGCGGGCTTTGGAGAGGAGCAGCGCATCGGGAGCAGCGGAGACCTGCTTCGGTATCATCCGATAGACGTGGCTCAGATCGACGGAGCCGAGGATGCGGCGGACTTTCTCCTCCGAGTAGTCGGTGCCCTTGAGGAAGATGTGCACCACAGGATGGTCGTAAACGCTGAAAGCCTCCTCGGCGCTCTGGTCGTCGAATTCCAGCCCAAGCAACCCCGGAAACGAGGTGAATTCCGCCGCCAGGTGGAAGCCCAGCTTC
>WFSD01000222.1 GCA_015486235.1 Anaerolineae bacterium | reverse complement strand
GTGCCGCACCCGGGGGAGGAGGAGGCGGTGCTCCGCCTGGAGGCGGAGGTGGCGGCGGTGCTCCACCCGGAGGCGGAGGTGGCGGTGGCGCTCCACCCGGAGGTGGAGGTGGCGGCGGTGCTCCATCCGGAGGCGGGGGCGGCAGTGGCGCCCCAGGGCCGCTTCTCAAGCCAAACCATGACATGTCTCTCATTTCTACCACTCCTTTCTCGGGTTTACCCCGAAAGATTTGGGTGTCGCTTCATGGTGCTGGCGGCACTACAGGTTGTTGTGCGTTTGGTTGTCCTGCACCTGGAAGTGCATGCGAAACTCCTGGCTGTCCCGCAGCCGGTGGTGCGGCTAGAGCCGGTGGTGCTTCCGATTGCCCTTCAGCCGGTGGCACGGGCGGAGCTGACAGAGCCCCTGGCCGCCCCTCTGCTGGTGGTACGGGAGGCGTTGGGAAAGCTTCCGATTGTCCTGCGGCTGGCGGCGCAGGCGGTGCTGGAGCGATGCCCGATCGTCCTGCAGCAGCCGGTGGTGCAGGCGGAGCCGGCGGCATCGGACCTTCGGGCGTCTTCGGACCTGTCGGTGGGATGGGGATCTCCCGGAGCGCCTTACCCTGTCGATCGTTCGTCGGGACGGTTGGGAGCCCGGTGCCATCGGGCATCTGCACCGGTGGGGTGGCGACGGGCTGCAGCGTGCCGGGTCCGACAGCGTTGCTTTGCACTCCAAGCCATCCTGTCGCGATGTTCACCATGCCCGGGATTCCGGCCGCCGCCACTACCAGCAACGGCACCAGTAAACCGACCAACAGTGCTAAAGCTGCAAGTGCCAAAATCTGTTTCCAGTCTCTCATGTCACATCTCCTCTCCCCGCGCTGTGCAGGTTGCGGAGGATCTGCTGGAATTCCTCGTAAGTGATCTCCCCACTGGCGTACCGACGGCGGGCGATCTCCTCAGCTGGCAGGTCCAGAGATCCTTTTCCAGTTACGACCCCGCTCGTGGCCTTCTTGTCCAGCCTACTTGAGTCCCGCGGCATGGGTGGTCTGTTTCGAACGATGTAGACGACCAGGGCCGCTATGAGTGCGATGACGAGCAGGATGACCAGCGGCAGCATGCAGGAAAAAGCCATCCCTGGTGGGATCGGCACTCCAGGCCCCGGCGGGACGGGAGCACACCCTCCCAACAGCACGAGTGCTGCCAGGATCGATACTGCTACAGACACTTTCTTCAAGTTTTTCATGTTCGAGCCTCCTTTTCGACCCGACAACTCTGAACATCGTCTTTCGAGCTATTCCCTGACTTCCAGTTTTAGTGTACCTGAGCAGCCTTAAAGAACGCCGAAGAGATGCTTGAGAAATCCTGAAGATCGTGCTGCAGCATATTTGTATCGACAATTGCTCAACCTGCCCGCGCGGTGCTATTACGCAAGAGCGCCCCCTGAATGGCATATCACGTCTCTAAGGTTGCCTGACAATGAAGCGCGCTTTCTGCGTTCAGCAAACTTGGCGGGCGTTCTGCTGGAGCGACGCGGAGGTGCTAATGTTCGTCATCGCCCTGCTCTATATAGGCGTGCGGCTGGCGTTGAACGCCCCTACACGCGTCTCTGGGCCGCAGATCGCGCTCAACCCCCGCTACCTGCCCTACTAGGCCTTCCGCTCGCTCGGGCGGATGGCCGCGGCTTACCTGCTTTCGATCGCCTTTGCCCTCGCCTACGGCTACTGGGCTTTTCAGATGGAGACCCAACTGGACGGATGAACGAACTGCGCAGGCTTTTTCCTGTCATGTCAACACCGTTGCCAACGTGCGGCGTCGGTTTGTCGAGCGAGGGATGGAAGCAACTTTGGGGCGCAAGAAGCGAAAGTGGATACCACGTGTGGTGGACGGAGAAGTGGAAGCCCGGATTATTGCCTTGTGGTGTGGTCCTCCTCCCGCCGGTCATGTGCGTTGGACGTTGCGGCTGCTGGCCGAAAGGGCTGTGGAGTTGGACTTCGTCCCGGCTATTTCCCACGAGCGTGAACCGCCGCCATGTCGCCCCATGGCCAGAGTAAAGATGGCTTTTTTCACACCACGGCCTTCGGCAGAAATCCGGGCTTGCCGGCGGCTACTTCTTGCTCCTCTTCGCCGGCCACCAGTTCCACTCGTCAAGGATGACGGCCACGGCGGGGACCAGCAGCGTCCGCACGATGAACGTATCCACCAGCACGCCCATGGCAATGGCGACCCCGATCTGCAACAGCATCTTGATAGGCGAAACGCCCAGCGCCGCGAACGTGCCCGCCAGGATGATCCCCGCGGACGTGATGATGCCGCCGGTGAACGCCGACGCAATCCTGACCCCTTCTTTCACGCTCCCCGTGGCCTCGGTCTCCTCCTTGATCCTCGATATCAGCAGGATGTTGTAGTCCGCGCCCAGGGCCACCAGCAGCACGAACACGAACAGCGGGATCATGTAGTTGACGCCGCCGAACCCAAGCCAGTCCTGAAACAGCAGCACCGATAGCCCCATGGTCGTGCCGTAGGACAGAAGCACCGAGAGCACCAGATAGATGGGCGCAATTAGGCTCTGGAGCAGGATCACGAAGACCAGGAACACGCCGGCCGCCACCACCATCCGCACTTTCCCCAAGTCCTTGCCCATGGTGCGGATCAGATCGTGAACCATCGTCGCCATCCCGCCCACGTAGCCGGTGTATTTCACGCCGTCATCCGGCTTGGCGAGTATGCCGTGCAGCCTGGTCTGGATGCCGTCCACCGCGTCGATGGATTCGGGCGAGTACGGGTCTTTGTTCAACAGAATAGTCAACTGGGTTGCCGAGCCGTCCCTGGAGACGTAGTGATCCACCAGCTCTTTCAACTGCGGGTTCTGCTTCAGGAACGCCTGCGGCACGAAGTACCACCCCTTGCCCCCGGCAGTCCTCTCCAGAGCGTCCAGGTCGTCGGCCAGCGCGTTGATATCGCTCAGCATGCCAGACATGCCGTCGGAAGCGTTGGGGGGCACGAAGTATATCTCCTTGCCCGCCACCTCGCTCCGAAGCGCTGAAATCGCACCATCCAGCCTGACGAACCCGACCTGAAGCTTCTGCGCAGCGGCTTTTGCCTCCGGCGAGTTCTCCATCTCCGGTGGGAAGTACATCGCACCCGAATCGTTCTGCCCGAACCACCCGACCAGGCCGTCCAGATCGCCTGCAATGCCCGCGACCTCCGTCTGCATCTCTTTCACCGTCGCCTCGGCCTCCGGCGGCATCGGGAGGCTCTTGGGGAAGAAGATTGCGCCGGGCTTCGCCGCAAACGCCTTCTGAAGCGAGGTCGTGTCGGCGATCAGGCCGTCCAGGTTCTCGCCAAAGGACTTCATGGCGGCGGCTACTTGCTCCTTCGTCGGCGTGATGCCGGCTGCTTTCGCCATCTCCATCTGCTGGAACATCTTGTCGATCTCGCCCAGCCTGGAGATGGCGTCCTCGTAGGCCGGATTCTGCTCCAGCTCCGGGAACGCACCACCAAGCTCTTTCAGATAGTCCGACATTGTGGCGAAACCTGCCGCCGCTTTGCCCGGATCGCCCGTCAGAGCCCGCGGATCGGACAGGGATTTTTTCGACGTCTGGAGTTGTGCCGTCAGGCCTTCCAGTTGCGCCGCCACCGACGCATGCTTCGAGACCTTCGCCATGGCTTCCTGGAGCCTCTGGAACCGGACCATGGCGTCCACGTATGCCTGCGTCTTCGCCGCGTCGGGGTACGCCTGCCCCAGGCCCTGCAGGTAAGCGCCCGCCGCCTGCAATCCCGCTCCGCCGGAACTTCCCTGGAGCGCATTCGGGTTCTCCAGCGAGGACTTAATCTTCTCCAACTGGTTCACCACCAGTGCCTGCTGCTGCATTGCCTTCAGGCTGCCGACGAAATCGTCCAGCGTGGAGACGATTCCACCGTAAGCCTGCGATTTTTTCAACTCGGGGTGCGCATCGCCCACGGCCGAGAAATACGCCTGAAGCTGCTTCATGGCCGCCAGGGTCTTGCTCAACCCCTCTGGGCTCGCCATCTCCCGCCCGGTTCCGGCTGAGAGCTGGCTCTGCATAGCACTGAGCTGGTTGTCCAGCCGTGCCTCCTCCAGCGCTTTCGCCATCTCGTCGTGAACTTTCCCGGCCTGGGCGAGCGCTTTGGCGTACGCGGGATCGTCCTTCACCTCCGGGAACGTGTCGCCCAGCTCTTTCAGGTAGTCCTGGATCGTGTCGAACTGCTTGAGAGCGTCCTTGTTCAGCTTCTTCGGGTCGAACTTCACGCTCCGCATCTGTTTCGCCAGCGATTTCAACTGCCCTTCCACGCCGAAGACATCCGGGCCGTCGGCGTCGCCGGTGGGGCGGACGAGGCTGCGGACTTTGCTCACGCCTTTCACCTGGGCAAGGCTATCGGTTATCTCCGCAACCTTCCGCAGGGTTGCGGGGTCGGTCATCTCGACGCCGTTGCTCACCACAACGACATCCACCGGTTCCATCTCGCCGACGCTGAAATGCTCCTCCAGAAGGCTGAATCCTTTGGCGGAGCCCGTGGTGGATGGGAGCTCCTTCAGCACGTTGAACGTGGAGTGCATCCTGGGCCAGAGCGGATACGGGAGCAACAGCAGTCCCGTGATGACGATGGCGATGGGCCACGGGTGGTCCGCTACGAAATCGCCCACCT
>WFSD01000221.1 GCA_015486235.1 Anaerolineae bacterium | reverse complement strand
AGGCCTCCACTTCTGCGCCCGTACCCTCGAGCTACGTGTCAGCCTTTACGCCTGTGCTGTGGAGGGCATCTCGTCCCTACATCCCGGTTCAGGCGGCTATTGGACACCTTGCTTCTTTCGCCTCTCCTCAGTTTTCCGCCGGATCCGGTTCCAGACAGAGGCGACGCCCATCGCCTTCTTGACCTCGTTCATGGTGAGGCGTGCTTCCTCCCTGGTGCGAAGCGTTCCCTCGTACAGTATTTCCTCCACCAGGCCTTTCTGGCCGGCGAAGTACGCCCGCCTTTCCCGAATTGGATCGAGGAAAGCGTTGAGTGCACGCGCCAGTTTCTCCTTCACCTCTACATCCCCAACTCTCCCTTTGCGATATCGCTCTTTCAGGTCCTCCACTTCCCCTTTATCCGAGTTGAAGACATCGTGATAGATGAAAACAGGGTTGCCTTCCACCCTCCCGGGGATATCGGCACGGATGCGGTTTGGGTCGGTGTACATCTGGAAGACTTTCCTCCGCACCGCCTTCGGATCGTCGGAAAGATAGATGGCATTCCCAAGGGACTTGCTCATCTTGGCCTGGCCGTCTATCCCTACCAGTACAGGCACTTCGCCAATGAGGGCCTCCGGAATTGGGAACACTTCGCCGTACATGCTGTTGAACCGCCGGGCGATCTCCCTGGTGACCTCCACATGGGCCTCGTTGTCCTTGCCCACCGGCACCAGGTGTGCCCGCGGCAGCAGGATGTCCGCCGCCTGGAGCACAGGATACCCCAGCAAGCCGAAAGGCACCGCATCTCCGAGATGCGCAGCACGGGCCATGTCTTTGATGCTGGGTAGTCGGCTTAGCCGGGGCACCGTCACCAGCATCTCCAGGAACAGGTTCAGTTCGTATACCTCGGGCACCGCTGACTGCAGGTATATCACCGACTTCTCCGGGTCTATCCCCACTGCCAGGTAGTCGAGCATCATCTCCCGGATGTTCTGACCGAGCTCCAGGATGTGCTCTTTCTCCGGTCTGGTGGTCAAGGTATGCAGGTCGGCGATGAGGAAGAAACACTCGTACTCGTCCTGGAGCCGGACCCGATTCACCAGACTTCCGACGTAGTGTCCCAGGTGAAGCTTCCCCGTGGGCCTATCGCCCGTCAGAATCCGTTTTTTTGTCTCAGACATGAATAAAACCTCCCCAATGGAATGAAAAATAACTCTGCTGAAAAGGCCGTAAAGCCGTCAGCAGGCAGCCGTTATCCGATAGCGACTCCTGCCCCGGCGATAAGAGCTTTCCATGAAAGCTGACGGCTATCGGCCAACGGCTGTCGGCTGTCCCGCCAGCGCCCGCCACACGCGCTCCGGCGTGGCAGGGATGCGGGTCAGCCGCACGCCGACCGCGTCGTAAATTGCGTTGAGGATAGCGGGAGCTGTCGGCAGGGTAGGCATCTCCCCCATCCCCTTGGCGCCAAAGGGCCCACTCTTCTCCGGCATTTCTATCGTGATGCTCTCCAGCCTCTTGGGCATATCCAGAACCGTCGGGATCAGATACTCGCTAAAATTCCGGGTCATCACACGACCCTCTTTCTGGATGAACTCCTCCATCAAGGCGTAACCAACTCCCATGTGAACCGCACCGGCAACCTGTCCCCACAGAAGTCGGGGGTTCACGGCCTTGCCCACGTCCTGGGCAGAGATCACCCTGAGCACTTCCACCTCTCCAGTTTCGGTATCCACTTCCACCTCGGCAACCTGAGTGCAGAACCCATAGAGGACGTGAGGATCGCAGAGACCGGTTCCCGGGTCGAAATTGGTTGTCGGGTGGAAGCTCCGGCTGTGGAACGTGTACTCCGCCTGGATGTGACGCTCGCCCGTGCCGGACTGCAGCATCTCCTGACGCTTCCGGAGCGCTTCTCCGCAAGCCCCGACTACCGCGTTCCCGGACATGTAAGTCTGCCTGGATGCGGAGCTAGAACCGGCGCTGGGGACGCAGGAAGTGTCCAGTTCGGCCATTTCCACCCGAGAGATATCGATGCCGAGTGCGTCGGCAGCTATCTGCGGCAGTACTGTCTTGGCTCCCTGCCCCACATCCGATGCTCCGATCCGGATCACGGCGCGCTCGATGCTGCCATCTCTATCCAGAGATAGGTCCGCTATGGCGGTGGCTTTGTCGTCGAACCCGAAAGAATAAGCAACGTTCTTGTAAGCTGTCGCAATGCCGATGCCCCGATGTCTGTGCGGATCTCCAGGCTGATCCAGGACTGGACCGATCCAGTGTCCGCTCTCTTCCTTCCATCCGGCCGCTAGTGCAGCCCGCCGCAACGTTTCCTTGCCCGGAGCGACGCTTTCCGGCAAAACCTGTCCCACGGTCCCCAGATCCCCCGGGCCGACCATGTTCTTCATCCGCAGTTCCACGGGGTCCATTCCCAGTTTCTCCGCCAGCATATCCATCATCTGCTCGTATGCCACTGGAGGCTGAGTCGCTCCGAACCCCCGCATCGCCATATTCGGGGCATTGTTGGTAAAGACGAGGGTGCCGTCTATCCGGACTGCGGGGAACCGGTACGGCCCGACCGCAAAAGTGATAGCATTGGAGAGAACCACTACGCTTGTCGATGTGTGGGCTCCGGCATCTGCGAGAAGCTCTGCCCTGGCTCCAAGCAACCGCCCATCCTTGGTCGCGGCCCACTTCTGCCGGATGAGGAAAGGATGGCGTTTCCCATGCCCGCGGAAGCTCTCTTCCCTGGTCCAGACCAGTTTCACTGGCTTTTTCAGAGCGTATGCTGCCACCGCCACCAGATGTTGGAGGGACATATCCTCCCGGCCGCCGAAAGCCCCGCCGATGCCGGGGACCACCTCGCGGACGCGGTCCTCCGGAAGGTTCAGCAGATGGGCAAGCTGCCGAACGTCATCGTGGGCCCACTGGGTAGCAGCGACGACTACCACACGGCCTTCTTCGTCTATGTAGCCCAGGCCAGCCTCCGGCTGGAGGAAGGCATGCTCGACCACTGGCGTCCGAAACTCACCCTCGACCACCACATCCGCTCGAGAGAAGGCATCGTCTACATCCCCGTACCTGACTTTCACCTCTTTGAGGACATTGCTTCCCCGTTCCTCGTACACCAGCGGCGCATCGGGGGCCAGGGCGGATTCCATATCGCCCACCACTGGCAATGGT
>WFSD01000220.1 GCA_015486235.1 Anaerolineae bacterium | reverse complement strand
TCTCGTAGGGACGGCCTGCAGCCCGGGCCAGTTCGGCCTGGGTGGGCACAAGGCGGCCTTCCACCGCGGCCTTGAGGACCGCGGCGCGGTACCGCTTCAGGTTACGCTGGACTCGGCGCAGGCCTTCTTCGGCCGCATCCAGTTGGGAGAAGAGTTCTTCGATGCGCGCCACGATGCGCCGCTGTTCAGGGAGAGGAGCAAGGGGGATCGGATGTCCAACAAGGAATCGAGCAGGAACACGAAGTTGTCCTGCTGTTCCCGTAAAGCTCGCTCTAGCCTCTTGTCGGAGACCTTCTTGGCGGACGTAGTAGAACAACCATTCGGAAAGCACTACACCGCGCCTTGGTCGCAGGATATGGAACTCTGTCGAGCCAAATCCAAGACCATTATATAGTCGATGAGCAATGGCTGCCTTTCCGTTTTCCATACTGGGAGTAATTTTCGCAAAGAGCACGTCCCCCTCTCGAAATGGTGTATACCCCCTACGTACTTCGCCAATTTTTTTACGCTGTGGGTGTGCAATGACGCCCCGGAAGGCGTCAACCGCTGCCATTGGAACAAAGGTCACTTCCGTCGCATCTGGTATCTCACGGATCTCTGGGTCGCGAGGATTAATCTCGGCTATTTCCCCCACGGTCGTCCGCGTCCAGCCGGGGGGAAGGGCTGGCGTGTCGGAGCCAGGGGCGATCCGCCGGGTCGCCTCTACGGATTTGACGTTGTTGATAGTTTGAGCTGTTCTTTCGGGCATGGTCGGTCTCCGGGTAGCAGCAGTGAATACGTCACCTCTACGCAGTCAGGGCCAGGTTCAGTTCCTCCAGCAGGTGTGGCAGGCCGTCACCGAACAGGCGTAGCGCGGCTACGCGTCCGCCTTTTTGGTAGAACTCTCCCATGTCCAAGTCTTCCAGGCTGACGCCTGCCTGAGTGCCGATGAGGCGCACGATTTCGTCCAGCCACCAGCGCTGCTCTTCGGTAAACGTGCGGCCGGCAGCTTCCTGTGCGGCCATCCACTCGGCGTAGCGCTGCTGCACACGCTCCGGGAAGGGCACTAACTCGTCATCCAATTGTACCGCATGGCGCACCAGGGCCACAATGTCCGCCAGCACGCGCCGCTCGTTCACGCCTTTCACCCGGTCCCGTTCCAACTGAGCGTAAGCTCGCCACAGGCTCTCCGTCGTCCAATCCGGCCGGTAGCGTAGGACGGCATCGGCCAGTGCCTTGACCTGCTCGTAGGTCAGAGCCCGCTGCTGGTACGGTCGGCCGTACAGAATCTGCAGAGCGGTTATCTCGTCTTTATGTTCTTCCAGGAAACGACGGAAGGACTCCACTGTCTCCCGTGCACGCTCTGTGGCCGAGGCGTCGAAGCCTGCCTCGATGACCTCGTCTTGGTTGATGTCGTCAATGATCTGCTCATGCCGTCTCCGCAGATCCAGGAGCAGGTTGCGAAGATCAGGGTTGGCAGCCAAAGGGCGCACAGCGTCCATCCGCACCTCGCTCGCGACCTGTTCCACCACCTCAGGCGGGGGATCCGATTCGTCGGTTATCCCAGCCCGCTCCCGGGCGCGTTCCAGCACGCGGTCGGGATCCAGCGCTGCCACCATGCGCCGGGCCAGATCGCCCAGCCCGATCCCACCGCTTACATCGCGGATGTGGGTCTCCTCCTCAGGAGTCAACTTGCGCTCCAACCGCTTCAGCCGTGCAATCAGTGAGGAAATGTCGTCCTCGTCCACCGCCCCCAGGGCCACCCGTTCCAGAAGTTTTTGCAAGGGTATGGTGCGCTTGCGCTCCATGGGTTGTGGGTCAAACAGGGGCTGCTCGGTGATGCCCACCGCGTCCACGATGACGAAGCGGTCTTTGACCGTCGCATCGGGGGTGACGCCCTGCAACTCCGTGGGATCAATGACACGCGTGCCCCGGCCTAACATTTGCTCGAAGAGGACGCGGGACTTCACTGCCCGCATGAACAGCAATACCTCGATAGGCTTGATGTCCGTGCCCGTGGCGACCATATCCACGGTAACGACGATGCGGGGGTAGTAACTGTTGCGGAACTGGGCAATAAGGTCTTCTGGCCTCACGCCGGTGACCCGATAGGTGATCTTCTTGGCGAAGTCGTCGCCCTGACCGAACTCTTCCCGCACGATGCCTACGATGTCCTCCGCGTGACTGTCATCTTTGGCGAAAATGATGGTCTTGGGCACCTCGCTTCGGCCTGGGAAAAGTTCGGTGAACAGTTTTTCCTTGAAGGTGCGGATGATCGTGCGGATCTGACTCTCCGAGACCACAGTCCGGTCCAAATCCGAGGGGTCGTAGGGCAGGTCCTCTTCCAGTTGCTCCCACCGCTGGCGGCGGGTGAGGCGGTCCCGCTTGGGCACTACATAACCAGCTTCGATGGTGCTTCCCCGCTCGGTGATGCGAGTGCGGATGCGATACACCTCACCGTCCACGTTGACGCCATCGGCCACGGCTTCCTGGCGGGTGTATTCCATGACCAGGTTCTGGTTGAAGAAGCCAAAAGTGTGCTTGGAAGGCGTG
>WFSD01000219.1 GCA_015486235.1 Anaerolineae bacterium | reverse complement strand
TTTCGTGCGTGATGAAGTAGAATCACTCCGTGCGTTGGGCGTGAGCGTGGATGTTTTCTTTTTCAACGGACGTGCCAGCAGGTGGAATTATATCAAAGCGTATCCTGCTTTTTGGGAAGTGCTCCGGCAAGGGGAATATGACCTGGTGCATGCCCACTACGCTCTCAGTGGCATGGTCGCCAGGGCTCAATTGAGGCTTCCTGTCGTGGTGACAATCCATGGAATTGAGGTGGTGTTGCCCGGTGTGAGGGAGATATCCCGTCTTCTGGCCCACGCAGCCGATGCAGTCATAGTCACCAGCAAACGAGTGCAGCAGGACTTGAGGTGGGAGGAGGTCGAGGTAATCCCGCCAGGGGTAGACATGAACCTTTTCCGCCCGATGCCAGTGCTGGAAGCCAGGAAAAAGCTCGGGCTGGAACCGTTGAAGCGATACGTGCTGTTTGCCGGAAAGCCCAGGCCGGAGAAGAGATTCACTATCATACGTAAGGCGGTAGGGTATTTGAGAAACGAAAATCCGGATGTGGATTTGCTGGTAGCGACGGGGATGCCTCACGCTCGGGTGCCGTTATACATGAATGCGGCAGATGTATTGGTGCTTGCATCCCGGTACGAGGGCTCCCCAATGGTGATAAAAGAGGCGATGGCGTGCAACCTACCCATCGTGGTCACGGATGTGGGCGACGCTCGGGAGGTAATCGCAGGGACGGCAGGGTGCTACCTCACCGACGGCTCTGTGGGTGACCTGGCGGAGAAACTGGGAAAAGCTATCAATTTCGGCGGGCGCACCGACGGGAGGGAGAAAGTCTCGCACCTGAGCCTGGATGCAGTCGCCCGGCGCGTGGCCAGCGTGTACGAGAAGGTGGTGAGCCGTGGTCGCTGAGGTGCTCGTCGTCCTGGGGGAGGGAGGACATACTGCCGAAATGGTGCACCTGCTCCGGCTACTCGGAGATAGATTCCGCTATGTTTATGTGATCACGAAAGAGGACAGGGTTTCGGAGGGGAAGATCCCGTTCCCCGGTCCGGTCCATCGGGTAAATCGTCCTCGTTGGAAAGGTGAGGGGTGGGCGACGGGCCTGGTCAAGTACCTGAGGTTGAATCTGCAATCACTGGCACTCCTGCTCCGAACTCATCCAAAAGTGGTGATCCATTCGGGGCCTGGAACCAGCGCTCCGATCGCGTTCTGGGGGAAGCTCCTGGGGGCGAAGACAATCTACATCGAGAACGGGTCTAGAGTCAGCAAGCCTTCCGCCAGCAGCGGATTGGCTTATCTGACATCCGACATTTTTTTCATTCAATGGCCCGATCTCCGGGAACGGTTTCCTGGAGCAATTTACGCGGGAAACCTGTACGACGCTTTCTCCGCCCCCAGGGCAGGCGCTCACGGGAAATCGATTTTCGTGACGGTCGGCACCACCGATTTCGACGATCTGGTTCGGTCGATGGACCAGTTTGCCGACGAGCACCCTGAAGAACAGGTTGTCATCCAGATCGGAGATGGACGCTACGAGCCGATGCACGCTGAATGGTTCCGGTTTGCTCCATCCCTGGATAGGCATTATTCCGATGCGAAAGTTGTGGTAGCCCACGGCGGCATTGGCACCACCATGGAGGTGCTCCAGAGGGGCATTCCGCTGGTCAGCGTGGCGAATCCGGACCGGGACGACGACCACCAGAGGGACATCCTGGAGCATCTGTCCCGCGGAAAGCACCTGATCTGGTGCAGAGACATGGGAAAGCTGTCAGAAGCTGTCGAGAGGGCATCAGGCGGGAATCTTCGTCCATACGTACCCCAACGGGTTACGGTCCACGAGATCGTCGGGCCGTTCATCCAGAGCGTACTGGCCGGGTGAAAAATGCGGACGATAGAGCGTTTTTCCCTGTGGACTTTCGGAATGTCCGTCGCACTGGCGGCAATCGCGTGGAACTGGTTTTCTCTGGATGTGGTGCTGGCGTGGCTGGCGTCTGTGAATCTCGTGACGTTTTTGACCTTTGGGTATGATAAGGCGATTGCAGGGTCGGGGCGAATACGGGTACCGGAAAGGGTGCTGCTGGCACTTACGTTCGTCGGCGGGACGGCGGGAGCGCTGATTGCCATGCCGCTGTTCCGCCACAAGACGGTAAAGAGAAGCTTCCGGTACAAGTTCTGGGGCGTCGTGGCCTTGCAAGTGTTGCTGGCTACAGCGTATTTCCTTTGGTATGCCTAGGCAAGCCCACAGCGTGCCGGGGCAAGGGGTAAATCTTGAAAGTTCTGTTCGTGCACAGCAGCGATGAGCTGTACGGTTCCGATGTCTCCCTGCTAGAGCTGGTGCGGCGGCTGCCGCGCAGGAGCGTGGAGCCGCTGGTCGTACTCCCCACAGACATGCCTTACAAAGGTGACCTGCGTCAGGCCCTCTCCGAGGCCGGAGTTCCGTACCTGCGGATGGACATAGGTGTACTGCGTAGGGTGTATATGAACCCCTTTGGTCTGATGAAATTCTCCTATCGACTGGTCAGGAGCACTGTCGCACTGCGCAGGCTGATCAAGCGGGAGGGCTTCAATTTGGTGCATTCCAACACAGGTGCTGTCTGGGGAGGAGGACTCGCAGCGCGGTGGGCAGGTGTGCCGCATGTCTGGCATGTGCGAGAAATAGTGGAGAAGCCGGAGGCTCTGAGCCACTTGATGGCATGGCAGGTGGTCACGTTTTCCAGCCGAATAATTGCCATCTCCGGGGCCGTAGCCAATCATATCACTGACCTCAATCCCCATGGTTCTGAGAAGATATCCGTCATACCCAATGCCGTGGATACGGAGCGATTCTCGCCGGCAGTGGTCGGTTCCGACCTGCGGCAGGAATGGGGCATCGCGCCCGACGAGATGCTGGTAGGAGTCGTGGGACGTGTGCATCCATGGAAAGGTCAGGATATGCTGATCGAGGCGATGCCCCTGGTGCTGAAACGGGTTGACAAAGTAAGATTGGTTATCGTAGGTGATGTGACGCCGGACAGGGTTTCCCTTCGGGAGAATCTGAAGCGACGGGCGGAGGAACTGGGTATCTCTGGCAGGCTCATCTGGGCCGGGTACAGGGAAGACATCCCCAAGGTGATGGCTGCTTTGGATGTGCTGGCGGTGCCATCTACCTCCCCCGAACCTTTCGGGCGTACTATCCTGGAAGCCGCTGCCTGCGGCACGCCAGTGATCGCCACTGCCCACGGGGGGCCGTTGGAGATAGTCAAGGAGGGAGTGACTGGGCTGCTGGTCCCGCCAAAAGACCCTGCGGCTCTGGCAGTTGCGATCATCCAGATGGCGGAGGAGCCAGAATGGCGGGAGCGGATGGGCAAAGCCGGACGCGCCGAGGTGCTGGAGAACTACAGCGTCGACAGGTATGTGGACAGGGTGTTGGCGGTGTACGAGGAGGTATTGTAAAATCGGGCGGATGGCAGGGCTGTGCCCCCCGTAATCGGATCCTCGGGGGTGTGTGGATATACTCTATGCCGATTCATATTTTTGAACTTTTGACAAAGCGGAAACGGAGCTTTCTGGGGCTTCACGCCTGGCACATGACTGGGAAGAAAGGGCACATCTTGTAGTCGGGCGGAGCCCGACTACAAGATGTGCCACCCCTTCTTTTCTGCCTTCAAGGCGAAAAACTCAGCCTGGCAGGGCAGCCCGATTGTCAAAAGTCCAATCATATTTTCGAGGTGCTACAAATGGAGACAATAACCTGGGCAGAGATCGATTTGGATGCGATCGCCGAGAATGTCCGGAACCTGAAAGCCCATGTCGGGCAGGGTACGATGCTGATGGCGGTAGTGAAAGCCAACGCTTATGGGCATGGGGCGGAGCCAGTGGCTAGAGCAGCCCTGAAAGCAGGCGCTGACAGGCTTGCCGTCAACCGGGCCGAGGAAGGTGTGGCCCTGCGAAAAGCAGGCGTGACAGCGCCGATACTTCTCCTGGGCCCCAGTCTTCCATCTCAGGCATCGGCCATCGTGGAGCATCGCCTGAGTCCTACGGTCATCTCGAAAGACCTGGCCGAAGCATTGAACCGTGCGGGTGAGGCTACGATCCATGTAAAAGTGGACACCGGCATGGGGCGCTTTGGCATCATGCCGGATGAAGCGTTGGAGTTCTTCCAGTTTCTTCGGTCGCTGCCGAATCTGTTCGTGGAGGGGATTTACACCCATTTCGCTGTGGCGGACCTGGCGGACAAGACGTATACCCGGCAGCAATTCCGGAAGTTCCAGGATGTCCTCTCTGTCTTGGATGCTCACGGCCTGCGTCCTCCTGTCCGACACGTTTGTAACAGCGCCGCTACGATGGATTTGCCGGAGATGCACCTGGAAATGGTGCGAATCGGCATCGCTATGTATGGCTTGCGCCCGTCGGATGAGGTAGAGCCATCAGTGCCGATCCGGCCGGCCCTTTCCCTGAAGAGCCATGTGGCGAGGGTGAGGACGCTTCCACCCGGATCCGGCATCAGCTACGGCCTGACCTATGTCACCAGGCGGGAAACCAAGGTCGCACTGGTGCCCGTGGGCTACGGCGACGGATACCACAGAATCGTTTCCAATCGCGGTGCTGTGTTGATTCGCGGCAGACGCGCGCCTATCCTGGGTCGGGTCTGTATGGATCAGTTCGTGGTAGATGTGAGTGGGATTCCGGACGTGCAGGAAGGGGACGAGATCGTTCTGATTGGGCGCCAGGGTGAAGAGGAGATCACGGCGGACGAAGTGGCACGATGGGCCGAAACGATCAATTACGAGGTGGTTACGGGTTTGTTGCCAAGGGCAGCGCGGCGGTATCTGCGAGGCGGCAAAGTCGTGGCAGGCAAGGACATTGTGGATTGCTGGGGGCTGTGAGAGGCGATGGAGGGGGGAGTGCAGCCGATTTTCCTGGTCGACGCAATGCTGGGGACTCTGGCCCGCTGGCTTCGCATCCTGGGCTACGATGCGGAGTACACAGGCGACATCCCCGATAGCGAAATCGTCCGGCGGGCCAGAGCCGAGGGGCGATTGATCCTTACCAGGGACAGGGAACTGGCGTTCCACCGGAAAGGGGTGAAAGCGATTTTCATCCGGAGCGAAGACCTTGGGGAGCAACTGGCCCAGCTTAGGGACGATCTCGGTCTGAGTTACAGTGTCACCGGCGCCCGCTGTCCGGAGTGCAATGTTCCGCTGGAACCGATATCCAGGGAAAAGGCAAAAACCCTGGTGCCTCCGTATGTCTATCGAACGCAAGAGGAGTTCAAACAATGCCCGAAGTGCGGCAGGGTCTACTGGAAAGCCACACATTGGGAGAAAATGAACTCCCGCCTGTTGGAATTGCTGAGGTAGGAAGGGTCTGGCCTGCCGGACTGTAGGGTGGGACCGAGACGTCCTGAAAAGAGTTAACAGTGAAAGAGGGGGATACACATCGCGCCTCTCCCCACACCCGTGGGCGAGGGAGGAGCCGTCGGGCGGCTTCCGTTTCCCCAAGCGGCTTCGCTCCGGTCGGGCTGGCAATCCGATCTACAGGAACTCGATCTTCCGTCCAATGGGCTGGGGTAATCTTCTCGAGTATGGACAGCCACCCGGAGTCGGGCCGGGGGATTCCAGTAGAGCGGAGGTCGGAATCAGCGAAATGGAGCGAATCAACGGACTTCGCCCATTCGCTCTATTCGCTGACTCGCTTGTTCGCTGATATGGATTCTCAGTCCGCCCTGCAACATCCCACCGGGTTCGAGCGCGACCACCTTTGTGTCTGCACTAGTGGATTGTCAAGCATGTTTCAGTGGGTATGCGAAACCAAATGCCTCCACCCACCCATGAACACGCTCGGCACTGCCACGCACTTTTCGTCATTCTGAGTAACTCCACAGCGCGTGGTGCTGCTCAAACGGAAAGAAACAATCTGTCCCCCGGTAGGGGCGGGGCTTGTCCCCGCCCAGGCGTCCGGCGTTTGCAGTACCGAACGAATTGTTGATGCTCGAAACCGGTGTGATAGCGCGGCTTTTGCCATTTCCTACCCCAGGGCGAGGCTTGTCCTCGCCCTACCCCTGCTTGTGAGCGTTCGCTTTTTCCGAGCGGAGAAAGAGCCATGTGGGCC
>WFSD01000218.1 GCA_015486235.1 Anaerolineae bacterium | reverse complement strand
TGCCGATCCTGCTCTGTCGGAAGAGAATTGGCCCGCGGGAGTCCAGCTTTATCGCCAGAGCTATGAACGCCATCAGAGGTGATAGGGCCACCAACGCCACAGTCGAAACGACAATGTCTATGGCGCGCTTCAGCGCCAGATTCCATCCTCTAATCGATATCTCGCGGAACCCAATCAAAGGGATGCCGTTTATCTGCTGCAAATCCACACGGTTCAGGCTGATCTGGAACAAATCCGGCACCATGCGAGCTTTCACATGAGCCCTGTCGCACTCTGCGACCAGTCGAATTATCCGGCGGTGATACTGCCATGGGAGGGTTATCATCACCTCGGAAACCGGGTACTTGTCCAGTATCTCTGGCAGGTTCTCCAAAGGTCCCAGCGCCTTGAAGCGACCCAGATCTTGTCCGCCTTTGGCAGGGTCGTCGTCCACGAACCCCAACACTTGATACCCGAACTCCGGCCTGGCGGCTATAGCGCGCATCAGCGCCCTGCCAACTTCCCCCGCACCAACTATCACGACTTTGTCCACGCCGATTCCTTTCCGACGCAACCTGGCGAGCCAGGCATGTTTTACAATCCGCACCAGCGAAAGAAGCAAGATGATGAGGAAAGCAGCCTCAAAGAAAAGCAGCCGCGAGTAGGAAAGTGACCTGTAAACAAAAGTGATGGTGATCAACAGGATGATGCCATTGGTCGTGCCATTCAGGACTTTGTGAAACTCGTCCAGGAAAGTCTCGCCACGCTTCGACGTGTACAGCTTTTCCAGATGGAACGCGAAAAACAGAAGCACGGTTAGCGCCAACGACGCCGGGATGTACCGCTCATACGGCACGAAATTCGACGGTTCTATGGCGCGGAACCATTGGAGCTTGTACCGCATCCAGTAGGACAGCGCGAACGCTGCGTTAATCAACACAGCATCCAGTGCTATCATCCCTTTGTGAATCCAGGAAGACCAGCGGTGATACTCCATGCTTTATCTTTCCCGAAGGACTGCTCTGTATGTGGCTACGGTGGCGCGGGCGGTTTCCTCCCACGAGAAACATCTTGCCCGTTTGGCTGCTTTGGACGCCAGAGAACGACGCCAATCCAGATCACGCCATAGCGAAAGCATAGCTTGTCCCAGCGCATGCACATCTTCAGGCGGGACCATGACGCCCGCCTCGCCGACCACCTCAGGCAGAGACGCTGCGCTGCTCGATATTACCGGTTTCCCACATGCCATGGCTTCAAGCACAGGCAGGCCGAACCCCTCGTACAAAGATGGATAAACGAATACCTCAGCAGCATTGTACCACAGAACGAGATCTTCCTCCGGTATGAATCCAGGAAAGAAAACCCGGTCTTCTAGTGCCAGCGCCTGCACTTTGGCGAATATCTCATCGTAGTACCAGCCGCGCGCTCCGGCTATCACCAGCGGCGGCAACGATCTATCCTGCCCATACGCCCTGGCATAGGCCTCCACGAGGCGCGGAAGGTTTTTCCTCGGTTCCAGCGTGCCCAGGTAGAGAAAGAATTCCTCCGGAATCCCGTATTTCTCTCTGAACCGGCTTATGTCCTCCGGCGGCAGAGGCCTGAAATCGGGAGAGACACCCCCGTAAGCAACAGAGACCCGGTCCCCCGGCACGTTCCAAAAACGGGTCACGTCTCTGCGGGTATGTTCTGAAATGGCAATGACCCGGTCCGCCTTTCTTGCGCTCATCCTGACAAACAATGACAGGTAAAATTGCTTCCATGGCTTGAAGGCATCCGGGAAGTGCAGAAAGCTCAAGTCGTACACGGTAACCACTGACTTCCTGGCGCCGAGAATCGGCAGGGTGAACCCAAGCCCGTGGTAGAGCTCCGCACCGATCTTGCTCAGCAGTATCGGCTGTGCCAGTTGCTCCCAAAGAATCCTGACCACGGGCTGATGCGTGGGCCAGCGAGTTGCCAGCACGTGCATGGCATCCGGCATCTCGGGCCGGCGCGGTCCGGCAAGCACCGTGTACGCAATCCCGTCGGACACTTTCGGAAGAGCGTTGATCAGATTGAAAATATAATGGCTGATTCCAGCGTTCCGATAGCCCGTATCTACGGCCAGCAGCTGAGCGTTCAGAACAGCGCGAATTGTGTTTTCCAAAATTCGTTCCTCGATAAAACCGCCGACCTGTGTGATGCTCCGTTGTCCGAAAGCACACCGACTGAGGCACAGGAATCTCCAGACGGTTACGCTTCCAATTATATCAACACGTTGAGGAAGTTTCCAGTTTGAAGAGGACGCCTGGGTGTGGTAGACTGTCATGCATGGCAGGGCAGCGGTATTGGGTGAAACAGCGAGGAGATAGACACGGAGAGACCTCACATGAAAAGGACAAGGATGGACGAGCTTTTTTCAAGCACAAGCCGATTCCGAGTTCGGTATGCAGAGACAGATGCCATGCGCATAGTGCACCACAGCAGCTACATCGTATGGTTCGAGGAAGGGAGGTCGGAATACATGCGCCAAATCGGCTTCCCATACACAAACCTGGAAGCCATGGGGCTGTACCTGGCGGTCACTGAGGTGCATGCCAGATATCTCCGAGCAGCAAAATATGACGAGGAAGTGCTGGTGGAGACGCACCTCCAAAACTTGCGAAGCCGCGGGCTCACATTCTACTACCGTGTGCTCAAAGCCGCCGACGGCGAATTGCTCACCGAAGGGGAGACAGTGCATATCTGCATAGACGACGAAAACAGACCTCGCAGGCTCCCAAAAGAGGTATATAAGCTTCTGAAGCCCTTTGCGGAAGGAGAGTAAGCCTTCGGCGTGCCCAAATGAGACCCGCCGCACTGGAGGGGTAGTAGCGCACTTAAGCGTGGAGCAGGCCACAGGTCTGCTCCACGCCACAACACCTAGCAAGCGGAGAGCACTCCGGACCCACATCTCGGGTGGTGAAAGCGCTTTCGGTAACCACCACGGTCAGGGGAGGTGCTACCCACTGGAGGGATGGACATGGTATATGAAAATTTCGACATCCGGATTCTGGAAGGGGATGACGTTCCAACAGTGGAAGCGTTTTACGAGCCATTGGGGAGGGCGCAGTCGACGCTGGGGAGAGAAGCGACAGCCCAAAGTACTCGAGACCTGATCCAGCAGATCGCTGGCAGGCCGGAGGACTCCGGGTTCGACAAGCTATTCGTACAGCTAGGCATGTGGCTGTACGAAGCGTTGTTCCAGGGCGAGGTGCGGGATCATTGGCTCCAGGCTTTGAGCAGGGCAGAGAGCGCCGGAAACGGCTTGAGGTTGCGCCTCGCCATAGACCCTCCAGGGGTTGCGTCCTTGCCGTGGGAATTCCTTTTCCATCCAGAGCGCCAGTTCTTCCTGTCCACCAATTTCCGGACGCCGCTGGTTCGATATCTGGATCAGCGCGCGTTCCCGCCGGTGGAGCCCTTGCAGGTCGAGCTCCCCCTTCGCATGTTGGTAGCCATCCCAGGAAAAACCGGCCTGGATGTAGAATCCGAGAAAGGCTTGATCGAAAAAGGGGTGGCGAAGCTGCCCCGCGGAGTGCTGGATGTAGCGTATCTAGAAGACGTGGTTACGGTAGACCGTCTGGCAGATGCTTTGCAAGAACGCCCAATCCACATGCTTCATTACATCGGTCATGGCGATTTCGACGCATCCTCGCAGGAAGGCTATCTGCTCTTCAATAAACCCGATGGGAAAGATGACTGGCTGAACCACATGCAATTCAGCTCGCTCATCCTGAATCAAAATTCCCTTCGGCTCGTAGTCCTGAACTCTTGCCGGAGTGCGGAGGTCTCCAGCGTTCGGGCTTTCGCCGGAATGGCACCCAGATTGGTCGCCAGCGGCGTGCCCGCGGTGGTCGCCATGCAATACGAGATACTGGACCGAGACGCTCTGGCATTTTCCAAGACGTTTTACCGTTCTCTCAGCAGCGGGGAGTGGGCAGGGCAGGTCGACGTGGCTCTGACCAACGCCCGGAACAGGCTCCTGGTACTCTACCCGAACAGCAGAGGATTTGCCACACCAGTATTCTACACGCGCGCCAGGGAGGGAAGGCTTTTCTCACCGCCGAAAGAAAGCGTTGCCAGATCCACTCCTCCGCCAGCGCTGAAAAGCACTGAGATACCCGAGAAGTACCGGTTCTACACCCGCGATATGCTGGAACGGGAGATCAGGAGCCTCAAAAAACGGCTAGGGATCAATCAGAAAAACCTGCAGGTCTACCAGCAGCGGCGAGACGCCATGGGTGATATGTTCGTCCCTCCCTATGTCCTTTCCGAAATAGAACGCCTGGAGGAGGAAATCGCATCGCTACAGGCCGAGATCGAGATCGTGCAGTCAGCTATCGAGCAACGTGGCTGATGGGGAGATGGGCAAAGCTGCTTGCCTGACTGGTGTCAGCCGACATGGATGATCAGGGACGAGCACGGCGCAGGCCGCCGAAAGTGCGGTGGGACTACACGAAAGGCAGCATCACCCGGAACATCTGGTTGCTGGCCGTGCCAATGATCCTGGAACAGATCACTGTGGTGATCTTCCAGCTCGGCGATCTGTTCTGGGTGGGAAAAGTAAGCCCGCAGGCACTGGCTGTGGTCTCCCTCAGCGGCACGATCCGGTGGGCACTGGTCAGCCTGGCGGTAGGGCTTGGAACCGGTGGTATGGCAGTCGTGGCGCGGCGGATTGGGGAGCATAATCCGGAAGGCGCTGACCAAGCTACCGCTCAGACATTGCTTCTGGCGACATTTGTGTCTTTCCTCCTGTCCGCCCTGGGGCTACTCACCATTGCCCCGATTTTGCGGGTTCTGGGAGCCGGGCCAGATATTTTTCCCTCTACTCTGGCCTACATGCAGGTTACCCTTCTCGCTCTCCTGGTGATCGTGCTTCTATCGGTTGTCAATACGTTGTTTCGTGGGGCGGGAGATGCACGCGCCGCCATGTTCATAGGAGGCAGCGTAAACATACTGAGTGTTCTAGCCGAACCATTCTTCATTTTCGGCACAGGACCCCTGCCGCGCATGGGCGTGGTAGGTGCTGCTGTGGCCGTGGTGTCGGCGTATGCGATCGGCCTTGTGGCGCAGATTGCTTTGCTTCTAAGCGGCAATCTGCATATCCGACTCGTTTCGCGGTTCCTGTACCCCAATCCCCACCTGATGTGGACGATCGTCACCATCGCTATTCCCAGCACCGTGGAAATGTTCCTGCGCTCTCTGTCGCGCGTGGTATTGCTGGGAATCGTGGCGATTTACGGGACGTTTGCGGTGGCAGGCTACGGGGTAGCGAACAGACTGTTGCTGGTTTCCATCGTCCCCGGATTTGGACTGGGGAACGCGGCGGCTACCCTCGTGGGACAGAACCTGGGAGCAGGTCAGCCTGATCGTGCGGAGGAATCCACGTGGAAGATCGTAGGGTACAACCTGGCGTTCGTAGGAAGCATAGTCGGGCTGTACCTGCTGTTCCCGGGGTGGTTCGCTCATATATTCACAGGCGATCCTAGAGTGCTACACCACGCAGGCCATTGTCTGCGGATAACAGGGATAAGCTACGCATTTCTCGCAGCAGGCATCATTGCTTCCAGAGGGCTGGATGGTGCCGGCGATACCATGCCCGGCATGACTATCGGATTGCTCACACTGTGGCTTGTGCAGGTTCCACTGACCTACGCGATGGCCAGGTGGGGGGCAATAGGGGCGGATGGCGTATGGGTTGGGCTTTCCATCGCTAACATCCTCAACGGGATACTCTTCGTTTACTGGTTCAAGAGAGGCGGCTGGAAACGAAAGAAAGTGTGAAATCGGGAAAACACGCCCCGGAGCGCCAAGAGTCGACTTCCTCCTTTTGGCAAATCTCCGCAGATCGGGCCTTCGAACGGACTTTTCACTCATTTTGGAGATGATTGGACTTTTGACAGTCGGGCTGCCCTGCTAGGCTGAGCTTTTCGCCTTGAAGGCAGAAGAGAAGCGGTGATACATCTTGTAGTCGGGCTTCGCCCGACCACAAGATGTATCTTTTCTTCCCAGTCATGTGCCAGGCGTCAAGCCCCAGAAAGCTCCGTTCCCGCTTTGTCAAAAGTCCAATATAACCGTTTCTGGAGTTTTTCGACGCGCCTGAAACCCGGTACGACTCATCGCCTGGGGTCGATGTTCACCGAACGTGTTTCGGTGGGAATCCCGGGAGCCCTACAGGCCCCCAGGATTTGCTTTGAAATCCCAGGTTGTGATATAGTAGCCAATTGAGGTAAAACTCACTTTCTGCTCCCGGCACTGGCCGGGGGCAAACCCAAAGAAAGGAGGAACCAACAAGTGCGAGAGTACGAAGTGGGTTTCATCATCCATCCAGATCTCGAGGATGAGGAAACGAACGCCATGATCGAGAAGATCAAGGGCTGGATCGTGGAAACCGGCGGCGAGGTAACCGATGTGGACATCTGGGGACGACGCCGCATGGCTTATCCAATCCAGCATCAGATGGAAGGCTTCTATGTCTTCATGCAAGCGAATATGCCTCCAACGGCAATCGCCAAGCTGGAGCGAAACCTCCGCATAGCGGAGCCCGTCATGCGTCACATTGTGGCCAGGGCAGACGAGTAGAAAGTCACCCAGGGCCAGATAGAATCGTATCGGCAGACAGAAGATTGATTCTGGGAATGCAAAAGCTAGCTGAGGTCAGGGGAAAATGGCTCGAGGACTGAACAAGGTGATGATTATCGGCAATCTGGGCCGTGATCCGGAGCTCCGATACACGCCCAGCGGTAAGCCTGTTGTCTCTTTCAATGTAGCGGCTGGAAGGAGTTGGGTCACATCCAGCGGCGAGAGGAAAGATGCCACGGAGTGGTTCAACGTGGTGGCCTGGGGATCTCTGGCGGATATCTGCAACCAGTACCTGCGGAAAGGATCGCGTGTTTACATCGAGGGGCATCTGCAGACCCGCTCCTGGGAGGACGCTGACAGGCAGCGGCACTACAGGGCTGAGGTGGTAGCGAACGAAATGATAATGCTGGACAACCGGAATGTAGCCGAAGAAGAGTCTCCCGAAGACCTGAACGGGGCGCTGGCTGCACTCGAATAGAACGCTCAGGAGGATTTGAAAGAATGGCAAGACCGAGGACCAACAGAAGATATACATCGCGCCGCAAGTCGTGTGCGTTTTGCGTGGAGAAAGTCGAGAAGATAGATTACAAAGACGTGGACACCCTGAAACGATATGTCTCCGAGACAGGAAAAATATTGCCCGCCAGGAAGACCGGCGTTTGCGCCAGGCATCAGCGGGCGTTGGCGAGAGCTATCAAAAGGGCACGCCACATGGCACTGCTCCCCTTCGTTGCCAAACATATCAACTGGCTGGAAGAGTGACTGCTTGATTCGACAGGCAGGGCATAGGGGCACCGACCCTTATGCCCTTTTGTGTTGAGGGAGACGACATCGCTCCCCCGGTTTGCTTTTCGGAGGTCCTATGGCAAAGAAAGTATCCAAAAGAAAACGGGAGAAACAGGTTACCAAGAAGCAGATAGCCCGGAGCGCCCGCGAGAAACACCAGAGAAAACAGTTGATGATCGGCCTGGGCATTGTAGGGCTGTTGATACTCTTCGTGGCAGCTTATGCCGTCGTCAACGAGATGATCCTCAAACCTTCCCAGCCGGTCGCGAAGGTCAACGGGGAGAAAATCCCCTTGAATGAGTACCAGAAGTACGTGCTGTACACCTATGACCAAACCAATCAGCGCCTGCAGCAGTACAGAGCGTTCCAGGCCCAATACGATCCAAAAGGGAAGATGGGGCTCTTCAAGAGCCAGATCCAGCAGCTAGAGACGATGATCCAGAACCCGAAACAGTTGGGAAACACAGTTCTGGATCAGATGATAGACGATTCTCTTGTAAAGCAGAGTGCCAAAGAGCGGAACATCACCGTATCGCCGGACGAGATAGAGGCAAAGATACAGAAAATGTTCGGGTATGATCCCAACGCACCCACGCCGACCCCGACACCTATCACAGCCACTAAAGTCATCTCCGGCACGCCAGTACCCACGCCCGTGCCGCCCATGACCAAAGCTCAATTCAAGAAGAGCTATCAGGAGTTCTTGCAGCAGATATCCACCAAGGACCATATGACAGAGAATGACCTCCGCAACATCGTCCGGGACCAAATCCTGAAGGAGAAGTTGCAGGAGAAAATTGGCGAGGAGAAAGTCCCTCCCACAGCAGAAGAGGTCCATGCAAGACACATCCTCATCTCTTTCAGCACCGCCACGAACAACGGAGCGCCCACGGGGCGCACCCCGGAGATGGCTCTGGCAAGGGCAATCAGCATAACCCAGCAGCTCCAAAAAGGGGCAGACTTCGCGGAACTGGCGAAGAAATACTCCGATGATCCCGGCAGCAAGGAGAAAGGAGGTGATCTGGGGTGGTTCCCCCGTGGCATCATGGTGAAGGCGTTCGAGGATGCCGCTTTTAGCCTGAAGCCGGGCCAGATCAGCGACCCAGTCAAGACTCAGTACGGGTTCCACATAATCCAGGTGTTGGCGAAAGACCCGAACCACAAACTAGACGAGGCTACTCTCAAGTCACTGCGGCAGAAAGCTTTCCAGAAGTGGTTTGCGGACTACAAAGCCAAAGCCAAAATCGAGCGCTTTTGGTCTGCGGACAAAATGCCTAAGCTGCCTACGGGGACGCCGTAACAATAGCGGCCCGTCGCGACTTGTCAAACCCACGTAGGGTCAGGTATAATATGAGTGCAATCGGGGCGTAGCGCAGACCGGTAGCGCGCACGGTTCGGGTCCGTGAGGTCGGAGGTTCAAATCCTCTCGCCCCGACAGCAACGAACGCCCACTGCAAATGCAGTGGGCGTTTTTCGCGTCTCACTTCTTCGGTACCCATGCCAATGCCCGCCCGACCAGGACATCCGTCGGCACAGGCCCTTCCTCCCCGCCCAGACGGAGGTGCAGCAGGAATTCCGCGTTCCCTGCAGGGCCAGTCACTGGTGAGGCCACGGCATTCAGAGGCGTCAGGCCGGACTCCAGCGCCAGCGAGATCACTTGCTCCAGCACTTCCCTGTGCACCTGCGGGTCCCGGACCACACCGCCCTTGCCCACCTTGCCTTTCCCCGCCTGGAATTGAGGCTTCACCAGCGGGATCACATCCCCGGCACCCTCCAGGAGCGTAACCGCTTTCGGCAATACCAGTTCCAGCCCAATGAAAGAGACATCTATGGTCACCAGATCCACCGGCTCCGGCAGCCGGGCCACGTGCCGGATATTCGTCCGCTCCATTACAACTACCCTGGGGTCCTGGCGGAGCTTCCATGCAAGCTGGCCGTATCCCACGTCTA
>WFSD01000217.1 GCA_015486235.1 Anaerolineae bacterium | reverse complement strand
TTCTCCCGCACCGTTATGACAGGCGAGGACATCACCTGCGACACTTTGAGCTTGGACAGAAGGTACCTGAGTTCGTAAATACTGAGGGATGTGGCGGGTGATGGGGACGCATAGAGCAGGTCTTTCTCCGAGACGATACCCACGAGTTTCCCTTTTCTGTCCAGTACAGGGAGGCGACGTATCCTGTTCTTTCTCATCAGATCGAGGGCTTCATAAACTCCCGCGTCCGTCGTCACAGTGATGGGCTCCTTGGTCATGAATTCTCCGATTAGCATTTTGATCACCTCCTGTGTTGGGATCCTGCTTTCCAAGTAATCGCCATGGGTGTGGCTACTTTCTCAACAGCTTCAACAACAAATCTGGCCTGTCGGTAATGATGCCATCCACCCTCTCACCTATGAATTTCTCCATTTCCGCCGGATCGTCTACCGTCCAGACCTGGACTTTCATGCCCAATTTGTGTGCCGCCCGGATGAGTCCTGGCGTGACCACCTGATGCCCCTTCCACGTGTCCGGCAGCTGGAGGACGTCCGGGATCGGTCTGTACAGTCGCCATATGTGGAGTTCCTGCATTATCCAGAATGTTTCCATCTCCCACTTACTGGCCCCGGTGACCACATCCGGGTCTATGGTTCTTACCCTGTGCATCACGTTGCTGTCAAAGGATATGAGTAGCACTCGCTCGTCGGCGTGATGCTTTTTCACCAAGGAAACCACCTTGTCAGCGACAGCGGGATCGCCGGGTTTTATCTCGATGCTCATCCTGGTGTTTGGAAAGGAGCTCAACACCTCCTCCAGGCTCGGGATGGTGATTCCTTTCCCCCGGTATGGGTAAGTCATACCGCCGTCGGGGGTGAATCGATACCCTGCATCCAACTCCTCTAGCTTTTGAAAGGGCATCTCGCTGACCTTCCCCGCCCCATCGGTCGTCCTATCCACGGTGCTGTCGTGGATCACGACAATGTGCCCATCTTTGGTCATGTGTACGTCCATTTCCAGCATATCCACCCCCATGGCGACGGCTTTGTGGAACGCGGCCATGGTGTTCTCCGGTGCGAGGCCTGCTCCGCCTCGATGAGCAATTACCCATGTCTGTCTGGCATCTTGGAAGAGAGGTTTGGCTTTCAGCGGCTTGATCGTCACCAAACGGTACAGAACCAATGCCAGCGCTATCAGGAATAGCGATAGCAGAGCCCTCACCCATATTCTCATGCAGCACCTCCGATGGATTTGATACAGCCCTCGGACTTTCTGGCCAGCGCCTGTACGATGACTATCGAAGTCAATGTGGCCAGGATGGCGAGAGAGAACGGGATAGTGTAACTACCCCACGTGTCATAACCATAACCTCCGAACCACGCTCCGGTGCCGGAGCCTATCGCGAATGCTGCGGACATAGTTCCGACGATGGTGCCAACTTCGGAGCCTTGGAACATATCTGCGGCTATGGCCGTCAGGAGCGATGTGCACGACCCCTCTCCTATGCCCCAGAAAAGAGCAAATGCGTAGAGGGGCAGGATCGCCGGGTAGAATTTCGTGAGCGACAGGAGGATGGCGGTGGCGGTTACGAGTGAGAGTCCTCCCATCAGGTAGGCTTTGTAGCGGCCTATCCGGTCGGATATGGCGCCCCAGAAAATGAACGATGCTGCGATTATCGCTCCAGTGACGCCAACTGCATCCGCCGCCTCACTTCTGGGATATCCTACATCCACCATGTGGGCTACCTGGTGTACCGAAATCATGCGCAGTGAGAAGAGGGCAAGGGCCGCTGCCAGGTACAGCGCCCAGAGCCGGAATGTTCTGGATGCTTCGTGCCATCCCCACGTGCGGGACGGTGTGGAAACGGGGTCGTCTCCGTCGGCTGGAATTCCCGGTTCCGGCCTCCACCCATCCGGATGCAGTCCGATGCTTTCTGGATCGTCTCTCAAAAAGAACCAGTCCATCGGCACGGCGATTAGGAACATCAATGTCGCCAGCGTAAGGTATGCGTTCCTCCATCCCCACGCTCTGATAACCCGATCCGTGAGCGGCGTGAGCACCAGCACGCCTACTCCAGTCCCAGCCAGTGCCATCCCGATTGCCGTACCGCGCCGGCCCTGGGCCGAGAACCAGCGAGATATCATGGCCGAGTGCAGGCCGACGCTCAGTATCGCTATGCCAAGCGCTGTCAGCACCCCGTATGCGAAGTACAGCTGCCACAGGGAATTGATCTGGCTGCTTGCGAGGAGCGCTATTCCCATCGTGACCCCGCCCACCGTGAACAGCTTTCGAGCGCCCCATTTGTCCTGGAGTCTCCCTACGAAAGGGAGTAAGATAGCCACGGCGACCATGTTGATGGAATATGTCCCGGCTATCCCACTTCTGCTCCACCCAAAATCTTTGTTGAATTCTACCAGGAAGACCGAAAAAGTGAGGCGGATGCCAAAGACCACTGCCAGGGATATGAAAGCCACGGCAACGATGACCCACCCATAAAAGAAGTGCGTGTGGATTGGGGATTTGTTGTCAGACATGCCACCTCGCGCCAACGGACTCGATACCGCTTTCCAGCGGACCGTGCTTTTGCAGGGGAAGTATACCATACCAATGCTGGTGAGTGGAAGGTTTGGTGATGATTGTCAGTTGTTCCATGCCAAAGCGGCTGCCATGAGTGGTTACACGCTGCGTAACGACGGAGCCGCTGGCTAGCCATGAGCCATGAGCCATCATCACTTTTGCGGAGAAAGCGCCTGCGACACGGCTTCGCTGCAGGCTGACGACTGACAGCGCTGTGCACTCACGACGGGAGATCCATTGCCCCTACTTGTGATCCAGAGCGTACTCCATCGCCCAGATAGCACCTGGGCGCATATACATGGACGCGCGGAACCTCCCGCCCCTGAGCCATGCCTCCGGAGTGCGGAACCACAGAGCGCCTGCCTCGTAGGTTTGATGGTAGGGGCCCCACGCTGTCTTCCATGCCATTTCGTCCAGCCCGGCCTGGAGCATATGGGCTGCCAGGGCGTAGGTTATGCCGGCCCAGACCTCCTGGGACTGATCGGAGCTGGTATCCACGCTTCCATCGGGACGGGTGCCGTTCACCGCTCCCATCTGCCCCCCGGCAAAGCCAAGAACATTGGCGTCGTAAATCAGCTTCAGGATCTCCTTCTCC
>WFSD01000216.1 GCA_015486235.1 Anaerolineae bacterium | reverse complement strand
CAAAACTTCCACTTCCACAGTGGGGTTTCCGCGGGAATCCAGTATCTCACGAGCTTCGATCGATTCGATAATCGTCGACATTTCACCCTCCTACACAAAAATTTGATTCAAACAAGGGGTTTAGGCTCCGGCAACTCATCTACCGGGGTGTTACGCCATTTGTCCCCTTCTTCGATCAACATGACAGGGATATCATCCCGAATCGGGTACTTGCGCCCACAATCGCTACAGACCAGCCACTTGCCATCCCGGACGAGCTCGAGCTTGCCTCCGTCGGGATTGTCATGGACACACACAGGACATCGAAGGATTTCCAGCAGTTTTTCGTCTATCATTGTTTGCTCCTCCAAACGGCATGCCGGGATTTCGCACCAGCGCCAGTATAGCACATGGAGGCACATTAGCCAAGGGATAAATAGCGCCGCTGGACCCCATTCGGCTGTGGAAAACTCCACCCCGCATTCGGTAAACGGACGACGCTCCAGACCACATCTTTTATAGAAAAAGCGGCTCCAGTAAGGGATTTCGAAGCAAATCGAAAGCACGAGATCGCTTCAGGGGCATTCTCGACGCTTCTGAAGCGATCCGCTACTTGCCGTTGGGGTTGATGTAGAGCGATAACGGTTCTGGGTATTCCTGGGGTCCCTACGGGCCCCCAGGAATTGCTTCGCTCTCCCCAGTAACCGCCACGGTTGATTGGGATGGCACCAAAACGCGTGCTCTCTCAAAAAAGCGGAGTCAGGCCCCTTGAGGTCCATCTAAGCACCCGACTTCAAGGGGGCCGGGGGGTAAAGGTTGAATCAACTGCCGTTGTCCAGGGGGACGACCACACTATCGCCGAGGCGGATACCGCTGGAATCATACGCAGGCAGTCGGGTCGGACCCTCGACTGAACGGCGGTACACGCCAACCTCGATGGCATGCACTCCAACTTTAGCCGAAAGTGGTAATCGATACTCGTCTTCTACCACTTCCCCGGGCAGCCACCCAGGCGTCGGGCGACCATCAGCCAGGAGCGGATGATCTTCCTGAGCCAGAAGGTGCCCACCGCCATCCAGCGCATGGACGAACCCAACCCACTCGTCCGACATCGAACTCTCTGCCTGCCACTCCAGCGTGATCACCAGCTTGTCAGCTTCTGGGCGCCGATCCATGCCCAACAACCTCAGCTCACCGGAAAAATCCGCCAACATGGGATAGGGCATCGGACGAGATGCATAATTCCGTCGTGCTCCGGCCACCTTCAGATCGAACATGCTCAGTTTCGGCCCCGCCGGCCTACCTGTTCTGTCCACCAAACCCAGTTCCAGCGTATATTTTCCACCATCCACCGCCGCCGGAACGCGGTACAGCACTCTGGACCGGACCACATCCCCAGGAAGCCATCTGTCGGTGGAATACCCCTCAGCCAAGGGGAAGACGGATTCGGATTTCCCCAAACCGATCCGGAGGGAATATTCCCGATCCGGACGCGCAACAGCCTTCCAGAAGAGATCGAGCGGGATCTTTTGCCCCTGGACCACATCCAGCGGAGGCTTCCCCGCGTAGCCCAGCAACGTTATCCCAGGAGCAAGGACTTTTTCCACACGGTAGGGCATCGATACATTTCCACGAACCAGGCTCTCGACTGACAACCTGATGCCGCACGTGTAATCACCCTGCGGAGCGCCAGCGCTATCCAGCACCGACAGCACTTTTCCTCCTGGGACATACGCCCGCAGGCAAAGCCTGTACTTTCCCGGTGGCGTTCCGGGCTCTGCAGGCACACGAAAGCGCCCAAACACCACATTTCCCAGTCCCCAGCGGTCGGTAGGGTAGGCGTAGGCAGCGGGACGCCTGTCACGCCCGCGACCCCAAACAGTCCCGTTTTCATCGGAAAGCCAGTAGGCGATTTTCACATCGGGCAATTGCCGGCTCGCCTGCCAGAACAACGACAGATCGCGGCCGCCATCCCAGACAGTGTAGCCCAGGAGCTTCAATCCGCCTCGAAAATCCACATTCAGCCGGTGCGATATCGGCGGCTCAGGGCTGAAATGGACGCCAGAGGGCAGGCGAAAATGGCGCACGCGCACATGCCAGAAATCAGCCTTTCCGGCCAGAGTGCCGTAGCGCTCCATAAAATCCAGGAGATACCCGTTAGGGTCAGCCACGTCATCCTGCCACAGGACGATCCACACGCCTCTCTTTCCCGCCAGACTCTCATTCAGCGTTCCCGCCAGGCCGTAACCCAGAGGGTGGCGTGCGTCCACCACCTCTCGATTCGGTATCCGCACCTGTGGCAGTCCGGCACCGTAAACGTTCCACACGGGGAACATGTGGCCGGAGCAAAGGATCACCGTCTCGTCAGGGCCGATGCGCTGACGAATGTACTCGGCTGCGCCGCGAAAATCCGGCTTGGCAAACGCAGGGTCGAAATAGAGGCCACGGAGCGAGAATGCCATCGTCAGAAACAAGTATCCAATGACCACAAGGGAAACCACAGACCCGAGAACAGAATGCCTTTTCCTGCCAATCCCAATTCCAGAAGGAGCTACAGATGCATAGGCAAGCCATGCCAAATACGCGGGCAGGATCGGCATCAAATACCGAGGGTTGAATTTCGGCATCCGGTAGGTAAGCACCAACACCAGGATCAGCGGCAACAACTGGTAAAGAAGCAGAAACCAAAACGGATAGAAGATGGGT
>WFSD01000215.1 GCA_015486235.1 Anaerolineae bacterium | reverse complement strand
GTCGAAGGGACATTCAAATTGTCACTCGTCAACGAAACGCGGTTCATGATCTGACTATTCCAGTTTTTTAGCTGGTTCAAAAGACTTTCTTTTTCCCCCGCAGTAGCCTCCCGGCTCAGACGTATGATCCAAAGACGATCACCTGCCTCAGCAACCCATTCATTAATCTCTACAGGCTTCTTGCTCCGCACGCTGAGGTTCAGGCCAACAATGCTGGACAATCCCGTAACTTGCTGACCAAAAATACTAATCGTCGGCCCCTCATACAACTGGGCACTTTGAGATTGCCGATATTCAGCAAGGGCATGGCGATAACTATTGGCGCCATTTGCCTTAGCTATTGGCAAGTTTTCAGTAGGTGGCTTAGAGCCAAACGGAATTACAGTTATCGATAACTCTTTGAACGAATTCTCCCATTCTGCTGCTGTGGCTGTCTGAATAGCGTTATCCGGTTCAGAAGTAACAAATGGTCCTGATGGCAAAAACGGCGTGCATAAGTTCACAGAGACGCCGTCAAGTGAGAACAGCACATGCTTCTGATTTCTTTCTGAACATGGAGAGGAGTCAGAGGCACGTATCGTGCTCGAGAGCCACAAGAGCGTAAATAGTAGAATCCCCACATGGATTAAGTGAAACGGACGACGGTGCTTCATGTATCTATCCTCCATAGAGAAAAGTCTTTAGGAAAGCGAATCCCTTCCGTCTGTGCAATCCAGCGAGCGATAAAAGCCTAAAAACTCTGGTTGTTCCGGCGTTACGATATCCGGAACACCAGAGTGGAACGTAATGTCTTTCAATCCCATGACCTGCTAATCGAGGTCATCCTAAGGGAGTGGGTTATGAGTCTTCAAAGTATCACCCTCCATCTGCTGGAAACGGTTGTGCAACGTACCAGGAGAACAGCAGAGGTGTCGCAGTGTCCCCTGGCGGAAGCCCTTACCACCATTCTGGCTGCTGTGCTTCCCGATGCGCCGGCAGATATGCAGGCGGAATTGGTCCGCATGACCTGGCTCAGCGATCGGGAGCTGTGGGCCATTGCCCGAGGCACCATGTCGGATGAGCAGCAGGGACAGCTCCGCCGTCTGACTGAACTCCATGCCCGGCGCCCGTTGACGCCGAAAGAGCAGGAGGGCTTGGAAACCCTACGCCGAGAGTACGGGGGGTGACGCTGCGCAAAGCTCGGGCATATGCCTTGCTGAGCCTGCGTGGCGGACGGCCTCTTTTGGCGACCATGAATACCTCTCCGTCACGAGTTCCCGTATCCCCGAATCCGTCCGCCGCAGGGTTGCGGCTGCGACATTTTCCCTTGTCCCTCCACCCCTCTATTCCCTATTTCACTTCGCCTCCTCCAACCGCACTCCGGCGTACCCTTTCTGGGTGGCGCTCAAGCTCCAGACGATGAATCATTGGCCGATAGCAATGTAGAGGATACGAGACGAGCCATTTCGAAGACCTCCATCTGCGTTGATCAGTCTTACCTCGAACCGATCTGCATACTTGTTACGTGTATTGACAAAGAAGTGCCCTGCATTGAAATCGCCGTTCATAGCAACAACAACTGCTGTACCTTGTGTGAACGGTTGAGTATAATAGATAACTGCGTCACCATTTTGAGCATTGACGACCGCATTCCCCCATCGAACCTCATAACCTTTACCCTGTGCTCCCAACAAATTATCAGCAAAAACACTTCCATTGACTCTAACGTAAGTTTTGCGCAACCAGAGGCCAAATCACGAAAAACGGCCTCAAAATGAGAGATTTTCTGGACTTTACCAGCTGAACCCGAAGGCTGTATGCTTATGATCATCCTTTTGTAGCCCAAGGAGTGATCATGAGCGGAGACAAGTATTCCAACCAATACACGCAGCACGCTTTACTGGTTGTCTGGGGAACCTTCGCCGAGCACATCGGGTTGCCCCAGCAGTTCCGTGACCTTTCCCTGAAACAAAAGGCTTACAAGCACAGCCCCCAGACCAAAGTGCTGGAGTTTCTGGTGGCCATTCTGGCAGGGCTGCCCCACTTGCAGGACATCAGTCGGGCAGCCCATCCGCTGGACAAAGACCAGGCAGTGGCCGAAGCGTGGGGGCAGCCAGGCTGGGCGGATTACAGTGGCGTCAGCCGCACGTTGAAGGCCCTGAGTTGGGAAGAGGTACACCAGATCGTACAGGCCCTGGAAGAGGGAAGCCAGTCCTTCTTCGAGGCGGAGATAGCTCAATTGCGTCGGCAGGGCCGACGAATTTGTCTGGATGGCGATCTAACCGGCCTGCCGGTGTCCAACACCAGCCGCACCTATCCCAACGCCGCCTACGGCCACATGAACACCGAGATCCGACTGGGCTATCAGGCTGCTCTGGTCAGCCTGGAAAGCCCGACCTACGGGCGGCTGTGGCTGTCGATCGCACATCATCCGGGGGATACCGTCTCCTGTACCCAAGCGGAAGCCCTGGTCTTGGCGGCCGAAAAGCGACTGGGGCTGCGTCCTCGACGACGAACTGACCTGTTGCGGCAGCGCATCCAGCAGTTTGAGCAGGCTATGGCAGCCACGAACCGTCGCCTGGAAGTGCAGAAAAAGGCGGTGCAACAGGCTCGTGAGCGGCTGACCGCAGCCGAACAGCATCTCCAGGCGTGCCGACAGAAACTGGAGGAATTGGAACGATACTATCAGGCCAAAGGCCGCCCAGAGCGTCCTTACAGTCGTTTGGCCCAGGCCCGCAAGCGTTTGCAGACCGCCGAGAAGCGCTTGCGGCGCCGGGAGGAGGCCCTTCAGACCGCACAACGCCGCCTGGAAAAGACCATCCGGCACCATGCCCGGCAACAGGAAGAACAAGAAGCCTTGCAACAGCGTCTCGAACGCTTCGAGCAGGACAACGCCAACAATCCCGACCCGGTGGAAGCTGAATTTCGCCTGGACGCCGGCTTCGGCACCTACGAGAATCTCGCCCTGTTGATCGAGATGGGCTACGAAGTGTACACCAAGCCCTACAGTCACCGAACGGTGGACTACCTGAAGCGCCAAACCGACGAACAAACCGCCTGGGAACGGGTGGGGAAGAATGCCGAGATGGTCGCCTGGAAAGAAACGCAACTCAAGGGCTGCTCTTATCCGTTGGACGTGGCCCTGGAGCGTTTCCACACCGGCAAGACCGTTCGTTACAGTGTCTTGCTGCATTTCGGGAGCGATACGGTGACGGAAGACTTGCCTGACTGGTTTGCCCACTACAACGGCCGGCAAACCATCGAGGCCGGGATCAAAGAAGGTAAGCAGGTGTTCTACTTGCATCATCTCAAGGTGCGCTCGGAACCGGCCATCTTTCTCCAGGAGTACTTTGTCATCTTTGCTGCCAACTTCATCCGCTGGGCCACCTATTGGCTGGCAAGCCTGCCCCAACCCGACGAGCAGGCATTGGATGTGCGTCAGTTGGGCATCAAGCGCCAAGTGCACGTTGGCGCCCATGTTTCCGCTTACATCAGCCAGAGTTCAGAAGGTAAGTTGTTAAGGTTCACCGATTGGAGCGTCTTTGCAGGCAAAGTGCTTCGCCTGCCCGTGAGCACCGCCCCGCCGGGCAACTGAAAATCTCGCCAAAAAAGGCCGTTTTTTGTGCTTCCGC
>WFSD01000214.1 GCA_015486235.1 Anaerolineae bacterium | reverse complement strand
CGGTTACCACACCGGGGAGAGAAACCTCTTGCTCTTTCGCATGCCCGACCTCCTCCTGATGCGTGGCGAGCGCGCCGCGCTGATCGGCCCCAACGGATGCGGCAAGACCACTTTCCTGCGGACCGTGGCAAAGGAAGTGCCACCCCTGCAGGGGCAGATGTACCTGGGGGTGGGAGTCCGGGTCGGGTACATGCCCCAGGTGACCGAGGGGCTCTGGGAACCCGATCAGACAGTGTTGGACGCGATCGTCGCCGCCAAGCCTGCAATCTCCATCGAGTACGCCCGCGGGTATCTGGCGAAATACCTGTTCAGAGGGGACGAGCATTTCAAGCCCATCGCCGATCTGAGCGGCGGACAAAAACGTCGGCTGGCGCTGGCGTTGCTGGCGCTGCACGGCGCAAATTTGCTCCTCCTGGACGAGCCCACGAATCACCTCGATTTGGAAGCTCGGGAGGAACTCCAGACAGCGCTGGAGAGGTTCGACGGTACCGTCATTCTGGTCTCCCACGACCGCTACCTCATCAAGGCCCTGGCAACTCAGGTCTGGTCGGTGGAGAATGGCAATCTCTGGGTCACACGGGGTGGCTATCGCGACTACCTGGCGGACTTTGCCAGGAGGCAGGAAGAGCGTAAAATAGGCAAGGGAACCAAGAGCCAGGGTTCTGCCGCCTCTGACTGGGAGAGAAGCCATCGGGAGCGCAGACTTCGCCAGACCAGGAAGAAGTTGGCGGAGCAGGTGCAGTCGCTGGAAGAGGAGATAGCCGTGGTCGAGGAGGAAATCGCCCAGCTTCAATCGGCCTTTTCCGCGCCCGTGGCGCGCACTCCGACCCAGATCGAGCGGATGAGCCAGAAATACCGGGAACTGGAAGAACGCCACCATCGTCTGCTGGAGGAATGGGAGGGAAAAATCTCCATGGCAGAGGAGATCGAGGCATAGGGCAAATGTTGGTCCGCTTGTCCTCAGGATGAGAAAAGGAAAACGGAGGCTCTGGGGTGGTCGGAGGCTACTTCGGAAGACACGGTTAGGTGATGCGGGGCGAGGTGAGGTGGGTGAGCTTCGAACCCTGGAAGAACACCTCTCTGAAGTGCTCGCTTTGGGAGGAGGAAATTGCCATACGTCATCGGGATAACAGGTAACATCGGAAGCGGCAAGAGCGTCGTGCTGGAGCGGCTCAAGGAGCTTGGGGCGCTGGTAGTAGATGCCGACAAAGTAGCCCACGCGGTAATCGATCCCCAAGGGGAAGCGTATCGCAAAGTGGTGGAGACGTTTGGCCCCGGCGTGTTGGATGCCGATGGCAGGATAGACCGCCAGTTTCTGGGGCGCATCGTTTTCTCCGCACCGGCAGAGCTGGCAAAGCTGGAGCGAATAGTCCATCCCGCCGTCAGGGAACGGCTCAGGCTGGTGCTGGCGAGCACTCCGCCGGACGCCGTGGTTGCCATCGAAGCGATCAAGCTGCTCGAGTCTGGCCTGGCGGACGAACTTTGCGATGAGATCTGGGCCGTGATCGCACCGCCTGAAGTGCGGGCAAAGCGCCTGATGGCGGATAGGGACATGAGTAAGGAGGAAGCCTGGCTCCGCATCGAAGCGCAGCCTCCGGAGGAGGAGAAAATTGCCAGGGCCGATGTGGTCATCGATAATAGCGGCACCCTGGAGGAGACATACCGCCAGGTGGACGAGGCGTGGGATAGGATCGCCCAGGAGATGAGAGGATGAAAAAACTGCTCCGTTTCTGGGACAGGCACCCTGTTTGGAGTTCCGGGGTACTGCTTGCTGTGGGGATGGTGATCATCCTGGCATGGGCGGCGAAAGACGTGGGGTTCACGCCATCCCAATGGGCAGCCCTGATCGCAGCTACGGTGGCGCTGGCTTTTCTAAGCGCCTGGATAATCAACTGGGAGTAGGGAGGGGAAGATGACCGCGGCACTTCTGAGTTTCTGGCTGATAACCCTGAGCGGTGCCCTTTCGCCGGGGCCACTGACCGCAACAGCGCTGACGTTGGGGGCCAAGCGCGGTTTCTGGAGCGGTCCGAAGATGGCCCTGGGACACGGGCTGGTCGAAGCGCCACTGGCGTTCGGGCTCACCTATGGCCTTGGGCTCTGGCTCGAGCAGCCTCCCATCGTGGCGGCCATCGGAATCGCGGGTTCCCTGTTCTTGCTCTGGATGGCCTACGGCATGCTGAAAGACGCCCTGAACGCCCACACATCCTTGCGGGCACTGGAGCAGCAGGCCATCGACGAGGGCAGCAAATCCTCCACTGGCGAGACAGTCCTGGCAGGCGCACTCCTAAGCGTCAGCAATCCGTACTGGGTGCTTTGGTGGGCCACGCTGGGCGCCACGTACATCTTGAAGATCACGCCTTTCGGCCTGCTCGGACTCACAATCCTCTATCTGGGTCATTGGTCGGTGGATTTGATCTGGCTGAGCCTGATGGCGTTCGCCACGTCTTCCGGCAAAGGCCTGCTGGGCGACCGTGGCTATCGAGTCTTGTTGGGGGTGAATGGCCTTTTCCTGCTTTTCTTCGGGATTTATTTTGCGTGGAACGGATGGAGCACGCTGACGAAGCTATGATCTCTATACAAAGCCGGTAGGAGAATAAACAATGACGTATCGAGTCGACCCCGACGAGTCAAAAGCACGCTTACGTGACTTGATAGTGGTCCGGTCAGTGCCACTAAAGCCGCCTGAGCGCCATCCCCGGTAAAGAATATGCCAGCTCACTCAACAGCAGGTGTCGAACTGAGGAAAGAGAGGCTCTGGCGGGAGGTGAAAGAATCTCGCCGGCGATTTCTGACAAGCCTGTACATGTGGCCGGAGGGACGCCTGTACCTGCCCACGTCGCCGGAGGACTGGCGGGTACGGGAGATGGTAGCTGCATCCGCAGTGGCCGAAAGCCGCATCCTGACCGCCATCCAGCAGATCTGGAACGGGGATACTGTGTCCGTGCCCCTGGGTGCGGATGCGCTGGAGAGGGATCACAAGGAGGCGGAGCGGCGCAAGAGGTGGCGCTGGCCCGAAGTCCTGGACGAGATTTTCTGGTTCAGGGAGGAGACCAACTCCACCATGACCTGGCTCAAGGACGGTGACCTTGGCAAGTCGTGGGACACTCCCGCCGGTGCCGTTACCATCGAAAGCCTGCTCCGATCGATGATACGTCGGGACGGATACAACACCAGCGTGCTGGCGGCGATGGTATTGAAAAGCGTCCACAGAGCCAATGCGCGGCGTGGCCTGGGTACGGCGTGGCTTACTAACTGTTGCTGGTAAAAGAGCCTGTGTTAGCCCGCCCCGGCGCGGCACCCTCGGAACCGTTCCAGCCAACGCGTAGGGGGCGAGGTTTGGCGCTCAAAAGCAGCGGGATGACTTTCGGCGGGAATCGTAGGGCGAGCCGCCTGGCTCGCCTGGTCGGGCCAGGCGGCCCGACCTACAACGCAGCCCGCGGCAAGTTTTGTAGAGTGGGCTGTTTGCCCGCCTTACGCGGACTTGATCTTTCGGCCAGAGAGCCAGGAGGAGGTTCCGAAGTCGAAATCAGCGAACCAGCGAATCGGCGGACTGCGCCCATTCGCTCGATTCGCTGACTCGCCCATTCGCTCATTCGCTGATGTGGGCGCTCAGTCCGCTCTACGGGAAAACGAAGTAATTCCTGGGGTCCCTGCGGGCCCCCAGGAATTAACCCCCCTTTCGGGAGGTTCTCGTCAACCCCTGGCAAAAGCCACAGCACAAACCCTGTATCGAGTGTGAGGGCTCCCAGGGGCGTTTTCGGGCCTTGATTTGCTTCGAAATCCCTCTACAGACTCCTTTTGTCAGGTCAATTTGTAAATTCGCAAGCATCCGATCGGAAACCATGCCCACAATATTTCGCTTGACGAACCACTAGGACGAATCTGGGTTGCTTTCAAAGCTCCCTCGCACCTCCCGATTCGCCGAATCCCCGATACGCTGGTAGAATAACCTCAGCACTCAGGAAGGAGAGGTCTTCTGCCCATGAAACTTGTGAAAATATCACCGGAGGAAGCCGCACGGGCGACGCGATGCAGGCTGCTAACCCTGGCGGCGCAAGAGTTTTTTGCGCTGGGAGCACCCGACGCTCTGGCAGGCGTACTGGCAGTGGATGGTGCGGAGGCGGCACTGTTTCTTCCAAACGGAATCGAGCCCGGGGTCGTCGAGGCGGCCCAGAAGAAAGTGCTGGAACACGGATCGAAGTTGGTGCAGGCCGTGGTACCCCTGGACGCGCCAGTGCCGGGTTGGCTTCGATCCGGGCGTGAACTGCTCACCTGGCAGCGCACCCCGGATGATGGTCCCCTGCCAGACCCGGAGGAGAAACTGGAGCCCGCGCGTTTTTCCGTCCTGGAGGAGGAATTCGGGCGCTGGCGTATGGTGCCGCCAACCTGGCAACGGCGCCTGGAAGCCCTTAGGCGCGCTCCCGACGTGTTCGGGGATGCGCTGCGCTTTCAGGTCATCCGGCAGGACGGGAATATCACGGCGTACATCCTCTATGCCGTCTCCGGGGATGACGTGCTGGTACTGGATGCAGCGGTGGATCCGGCGGTCGGCGTGGTGAAAGCTGGGCGTCCGCCGTTCCAGGCACTCTACCTGACCTACCAGGATGCAGTGG
>WFSD01000213.1 GCA_015486235.1 Anaerolineae bacterium | reverse complement strand
GTCCCGGATGAGATGGTGATGACTGCTCCGAGAATCGGCCTGTCGCAGGGGGCCACCAAAGATGCGCCGTGGCGTTTCGTGGTGGCAGGCAATCCTTCTGTCTCGCATCCTCCATGGAAAGAAAAGGGGCCTTCAAAACGAATCGAAGGCCTATGACCGTTCCTGGAGCTTTTTCGACGCGTCTGAAGCCTGGCACGGCTCATCGCTTGGGGTTGATGGACACCGGAGGTGCTTCAGTGAGAATCCTGGAGGCCTCCACGGGCCTCCAGGATTTGCTTCGAAATCCCAAAAGGGGCGTCTTAGCCCAGGAACTCGAGGATCACCTGGTTGAAGGCCTCCGGGGAATCTGCATTGACGACGTGACCTCCTCCCTGGATGACCACCTGACGCGCGCCTGGTATCCGCTCCACCAACGGCTGCTGGTTCTCTGGGGGTATGTTCGTGTCCTCGCTGCCGGTGATCACCAGAGTTGGAACCTGCAGAGTGGACAGGAGATCCTCTACATCGAACTGACCTAACGCCATCATGGCGCCCCTGTACGCCCGTGGGTTCGCCTGGGCGACCTGGCGGATCAGGTCCTGGCGCAGGCTTTCCTGCTCTGGTTTCGGGAAGATCCGCCTGGCGACTATCCCGGCCTGGGCACGAATGCCAAAGGTGTAGGCCATGATCAAGCGGATGACAAAATAGAGACTTCCAATCACCCCCTTGGGGTGAAGTTTGGCAAAAGTACTGACCAGCACGAGCTTGCGCACCATGTCTGGCCTGCTCAGAGCCAGTTGCAAAGCGATCGTCCCCCCCATGGATATCCCTACCACATGGGCTGGGCTGGTGCCCAGCTTTTCCAGTAGCGCTGCCATGTCCTCGGCAAAGACAGCGATGGTCAGTTTGCCGCCAGGGTATGACGACTGGCCAAACCCCCTGGCAGACGGGGCAATAGGGCGCATCCCTGCATCGATCAACGGGGGAAACTGGAGCTTCCACGATTCGCCAGTCGCCCCAAGCCCATGAAGCAGCAATACTGCCGGACTTCCAGAAGGGTTCGGATCCAGGTAATGAAGCCTTACGCCAGTTGGAAGGTCTGCAAATGGCATTACTACTTAGCCTCCCCAGCAATAAAACGCTGATGACGCTGATACTCGCTGATCTTTTCTGATTTATTTGCTTTATCTGCGGGTATCTGCGTGAAATCTGTGGTATCTGCGTTCGATTTGTTCAAGGCTGAACAGTCACCAGATGGCATCTCTTATCCCTCCCGCAAGGCCGCAAGTACGTCTTCCTCTGGCACCTCGCGCACGAATGGGTCTCCTACCTGGTGCAGGAGCACGAACCGGAGCTTGCCGCCTTTCCGCTTCTTGTCCGACTGCATGGCGGCGTACACGTCTTCCGGGGGGTAGTCCGGTGCAGCCGTGGGGAGGCCGAGGCGATCTAGCGTACCTTTCACCTGCGCTGCGAGCCCATCCGGCGCTTCGCCCAACCGCTCCGAGAGGCGCGCAGCCGCCACCAATCCCATGGCTACCGCCTCCCCGTGGAGCATGGAATAGCCGGAGAGCTTCTCCCATGCGTGGGCGAAAGTGTGGCCCAGGTTCAGCCACACCCGCTTGCCCTGTTCTAACGGATCGTCTCGCACTATGCGGACTTTTACCCGCACAGCGTTTGCCAGCATCTGCCCCAGGTTCGCCGGGCCGCGCCCTGCCAGTTGGGCAAAGAGTATCGGGTTGCCGATGAGACCGTGCTTCACTACCTCGGCCAGGCCAGCCCGGAACTGCTCCGGTGGCAGAGTTCCCAGAACCTCCGGATCCACCAGCACTGCTCTCGGTTGCTTGAACGCCCCCACCAGGTTTTTCCCCTGAGGCAGATCGACCCCCGTCTTCCCGCCGATGCTGGCATCAGCCATCGCCAGCAGCGTTGTCGGCGCCTGGATGAAAGGCACACCCCTCATGAACGTGGCCGCAGCAAACCCTGCGATATCCCCGACAACTCCCCCACCCAGAGCCATTACCACACTGTGGCGATCCATTCTGGCTTCCAGGAAGCGGTCGTAGAGAAACCGGACGGTGTCCAGGTTCTTGTACTCTTCGCCATCGGGAATCTGAAACGGGACGGGGTCGTAGCCAGCGGAACGCAGGCTATCCAGCACTTTCTGGGCGTGCAACGGGGCGACGGTGGTGTTGCTGACCACCGCGATCACAGGGCCTTCGAGGCCAAGGCTTCGTAACATCTCTCCGGCGCTCCGGAGCAGGCCTTCCCTGATGTGGATTTCGTAGGTGCCGTCGGGGGAATCTACGGGGATTACGTGCTTCCACGCACGCCCTTCCACAAGCGCTGCTACCTCGTCGATCGTTTCTCCTTCTGGGCGGTCGGTATCCACCAGGTTGCGGAACTCAGCGTAGGCCGGTGCGCGTTTCACCAGCAGATCCATGGCTTTGCGTCGGCGCTCCTCGTACTCGCCCTGGAGCAGCGGTCTGCTCCGCCCGACCCAGTCCAGGGTCACGTCCATGGGAGCGAAGAGCGCCACGCCAAACCCGGTGCTCAACAGCTCCTGGCGGTTTTCTTCCGGCACCACCATGCCGCCGCCTGTGGCTATCACCAGATTCTCATCCAGAGAAAGTTCCTTTGCCAGGTCTGCCTCGAACTCCCGGAAGAATCGCTCGCCCCGTTTGGCGAAAATTTCCTCTACCGACATTCCGGCGCGCCGTTCGATGACATCATCGGTGTCTACGAACCGTCGTCCCAGGCGCTCTGCTAATGCCCGCCCTACCGAGGATTTGCCGCTTCCCATGAATCCAACCAGCACGATGTTCCGATCGATCACCCTTCACTCCCCCTATCCTGATTTTCCAGCGTCTGGGTAGGCGACGGCATCGTCCTCGCCTGTCCAGAACTGTCCGGTGGCTGGTTTTCCAGGAACCTCCATGTCCTGTTGTCCATCGGCAGGTCGCTCAGGCGTGCCTTACGCAGCACTTCGAACCGAGGCATTATCTCCTCCAGACTGTCCCCGCCGAGCTTCTCCAGCAGGGCGTCGGCAACCACCAGCGCAAGCATCGCTTCCACCACCACGACGGCCCTGGGTACCGGACAGAAATCGGATCGCTCGTAGGCTGTAGGGGCAGGCTCGCCCGCTGCCAGATCCACCGAACGGAGCTGTTTCAGGATGGTGGCAATGGGCTTCATCGCTACCCGGGCCACAATGGGCATCCCGTTGGTAACGCCTCCTTCCAGCCCACCGGCCCGGTTCGTCTTTCGCACCAGAGAGCCATTCTCCTCCAGGAAAATCTCGTCGTGAACCTGGGAACCTGGGAGCCTGGCATTTGCGAAAGCGGGACCAATTTCCACCCCTTTGACGGCAGGAATGCTCAACATCGCCGCCCCGATGCGAGCGTCCAGGCGTCTGTCCCAGTGGGCATAGCTCCCCAGCCCCACAGGCACGCCCAGAACCGCTCCCTCGATGACGCCGCCCACGGTTTCCTTCTGCTCCATGGCCGACCGGATGCGCGCTGCCATAGCTGGAGCTGCCACCTCGTCGGGGCAGCGAACGTCGTTGCCCTCGGCCCGCAGGAACCGTTCCGAGTATGGCATTTCCTCCGGAATGTGCGCTTCCATCCCTCCGATCTCCGTCACATAGCCGCCTACGGAAATGCCGAACTGTTCGAGAAGGCACTTAGCTACGGCTCCGGCAGCCACCCGTGCTGCAGTCTCCCTGGCGCTGGCCCGCTCCAGGGAGAGGCGCAGTTCCCTGTAGCCGTATTTTACCGCCCCTACCAGGTCGGCGTGCCCTGGCCTTGGGATGGTGAACGGTTCTATGTCACGCTCGCGCCAGTTCTCCCAATCCCGGTTATGGATCAATAGAGAGATAGGGGCCCCGGTGGTCTTTCCACCCATGACACCTCCGAGTATTTCCGCCCTGTCCCGTTCGATTGCCATCCTGCCACCGCTGCCGAACCCCCGCTGACGCCGCTTCAGGTCTTGGTCGATGATCTCCTCGTTCAGCGGCAACCCGGCGGGCATTCCATCCAGGATGACCATCAGCGCCGGGCCATGAGATTCCCCGGCGGTGAGAAAGCGTATTCTTTTCAGCATCGCTGCACTCTACCCCAAGAATCACCGACATCAACACTGCCATCCCCGATGCCGTGTTTTACGCCGCAATGAGAGGCAACGCTTAACCCCTCCTGAATACTCCGACATTGGGTTTTCAGGCTTACTATGGGCACGTTTTCCAGGCTCACTTTCTGTCTCCCATCACTGTTTCCAAGACTTCCCGTGCTTCTGGGGTAAGTTCTTCCAGGCGCTCGAGGGATTCGGTGACCTCCTTGATTTCCTTCTCGAGTTCCTCGATCTGGTTTAGGATGTGGAGTGGAACGTCCGCCCCATAAACTGCTTTCTGTTCCTGCAATTTGTGAAGGTTCTTCTGAGCCCTCATGAGGCGATTCTGCAGGGCTGCGACTTCCCTCGACCCCAGACTATGGATGAGCGCGCTGGTGGCTGTATCGGTCACCAGGGCTTCGGAGGTTCTTTCGAGCTCGTCCCGGTTCGCGAGAATCCAGATGCGGAGGAAAGCGTTCTGGAGGCGGAAGTGCGCTCCTTCCAATGTCAGATATTCCTGTCTCAGCAAGCCGTAGACGTGAGCATACAGAACGGGCCACTCCACGGCGCTTGAGCGAGCCATCTCCTCCAAAGTTGCGGGTTCCCTGTCGGCTACCAGCAACAGGACTTTTCTCTCGTTGGGGGACATACATCGCCAATTCAGGGAGAAGCTTTCCGCGATGATATCGTTGGGGATGAAGTCCGGTTCCCCTGGATGGCGAAGGGAGCCATCGGGCTGGAACAGATGAAAGCAGAGGTATTGGATCAGGTACGGCTGGTCTCCGGTGCCCTTGTGGATTGCGTCCATTGTCTCCGGTGCAGCATAGATCTGCTTGAGCATGTGGGTCTGGTGCACGAGATCCTCTGCCTCCTGCTGGGTGAGAGCCCCCATGATCCTGGGGGAGAATCCGGCCAGGAAAGGGGACGTGAGAAGCTTGAAAGTGATTTCGTTTATCTGGAGGAGCAGCCTGGTGGAGACGAGGACAGTACGGAGCCCGCTGGTGCTCTGGAGCGTTTTGCGCAGGCGTGCGATGCTTTTTGGGGCCCTCCGCGCCAGGGCAATAAGCGCCTCCGGCTCGTCTACCAGGAGCAAGAGCTTCCGTCCATTTCCTTGGGCGTGTCGGGTCAGACTGCGCAGTGCTGTGCGGATATCTTTTCCCATAAAGGAATTTGGGTCTATGTCCGGCCAGCCCATCCGGTAGGAAGCGTCCTCGACCGCATAGGCCAGCTCTTCTGTCAAGCCTTTGTACGTCTCTGTGCCCTCCAGGTTCCAGTAGAGAGGCACATATCTCGCGTCGGAAGAGGCAATCTCCTCAAGATGTCTCAGCAACGACGTCTTGCCTCCGCGCCGGTTGCCTATGACCCAGAGGGCGTCCTCCTCGCTGTTCAGCAAGTCGTTCAGGAGCGCCTGGTACCCGTAGAAATTGGCTCCTTTGACCCATCCTCCCACTATGTATGGATTGTGCACGATAAATCCTCCGGTGTCCAGAACTGAAAGCGCCGATAAATCGGCTGCATCCTCAGGAGCTATGTTCCTGAAGCAGCAGTCGCCATGAGCATTAGCTCACCGCATGACGGCGAAAACAGGCGGGACGATGTCGCGGAGCGGGCTGACTGTCCGCTCTGGTCGGGCTGACGCTGGCCTGCAGACCTGCACTCCCTCCGCTGCACCCTTCCGTGGCCATTTTCGGAACAGATCGGTGCTCGCCTGCGTCCTACTCCAGGAACGGGTTAACAACCAGATGCACGGATGCCGAGGGAGATCCCCTGCGTCTCTGCGGCCTTACGTAAAAACCTGCAAGGAACACACTACATCGTCTCTTCCCGAAACGTCTCGTCGGTAACCACTAGGTGATTGAAGGCCTGAATGGCGTCGTCCAATGTCACCCTGGAGCGCTTGTCGTCCAACATCGAGTTCACCGCCTCCATGCAAAGCTGTTGGATGCGGTGGGGCTTCCCT
>WFSD01000212.1 GCA_015486235.1 Anaerolineae bacterium | reverse complement strand
GCCATTGGCCAGACAGACCACGGTCTCCAGCAGTTCCGCATCGGACAGCGGCCCGCTATCGCTCTTGAATTCCACGGTGGTGGATTCAAGGTCGGTCAACCATTGGCGAAGCTGGGCCTCAATCATGGCGATCCTCCTGCATTTTTCTCCATGCTGCCAACGCTTCCTCGAACGCCTGCCGCTTGCTCTCGCCGTCGGACGGGTGCACCAGGCGGAAGTACACTCCCCGGTGCGCTTCTCGCGCTGGCGTGCTGGGCTCTCGGCGCAGGACGAAGGCTGTGGTGTTCACTTTCTCGCCGCTAATCTCGTCAAAAGCATGTGGCCCGGTGTGGGCCATAGCCTCTACTACTGCCTGATCCGTCAAGACCTGTCGCAACCTCTCGTAAGAGGAGATAAACATGAAAGATTGCTGGGTAATCATGCCGACATAGCTTTGTTCTTCAGCCAGTTCGATGCAACGCAAAATGAAGGCTGCATACAGGTCGCCTTTGCCTTCGGGATATTCTCCGGCGACCAAGTCGGCCAGTTCCCGGCTCATGTTGCGGCGGGCCATGTAGGGCGGATTGGTGACGACCACATCATAACGGTTCAGGAGCAGGTGGGCCAGGCGCAATCCTCGCACGGCTTCATTGGCGAAGAAAGTTTGTGTGGGGTCGTCGGTCGCAGTCTGGCGGACGAACTCGTCCAGAGCCTGGACCACCTTACCCTCCAGGAGAGACCAGTATTCTTCTTCCGCTGCCTCGCTTTCGAACTCCCCTTTCAGCCCGGCGAACAGCGGCAGGAAGTTTTTTCGCTCTGCAGCGATGAGCTCACGCAGAGTCCGCTCTACCCGTAGCAGGGAGCCCAGCCATTCAGCGTCCTCCAGGCGACGCCATAGCGATGTGAGCACCCGTTCCAGCAGGGGGCGATCCTGGTCGAATCGGGCCAGGAAAGTACGCAGCCGTGGGCCATCCAGGGGACGCACGCCGGCCACCGCCAGGTTGGTCTGCCGGATTTCAGCCTGAGGGTTGTAAGATTTTGCCTTCAAGTAGAGGGCCAACGCGGCCAGTTGCACAGCGCGCAGGTCTATGTCCAGGCCGTGCAGGTTGTGCTCCAGGATGGCCCCGGGGATGTCCTCCTCCCGTTTCACCGATGGACGTTTGGGCCAGCCAGGTTCGCCCGCCCGTGCCAGTTCCTCCCGGTACATCTCGGAGAAAAGGTCGAACGCCACCAGACCGAAGTGCATGGTGCCGCAGGCAGGGTCCAAAAAAGTAATCTCCCGCACCGGCTTTGGGGGGTGCGATGGCAGGGGATCCGCAGGGGGCACGAAGTAGTCCAGCCGCTCCCGCAGGCGGGAATCGGGATGCATCTGCAGCCAAAGGCGGCCCAGCGTGTTGTGTACCAGAAAACGCACAATCCAGTTGGGAGTAAATAACTGGGTGGCCGGAGCCACATCTTGTCGCGCAATCTTCTGCTTCTTACGGTAGAGTCGCTCAAAAACTGAAGCCTTATCCGGTTCAACGGAATACTGGTACACCCAACCGATGGCTTCCTCGGCCTGCCAAACCTCAGCCAAGTGCGGCGCGTTGAGCAGGGTCAGCAGGTCGCGCATGGCGCGAGATCGAGGCATCAGGCGGGAAGGCAGGCTGTCAGGGTCGAAGAGCACCTTGAGGTTCCGGGCCACCTGTGCGCTTTGGTGAAGCAGAAAGCGGTGGTAGGCAGCGTCTACCTGGCCTCGTCTGTAGAGGGCATAGGCCGTGTCATCGTCGGCCAGGAAGAATTTGAAGCCGTTGGAATCAGGGCCACGGCCCACAGTCTCCCGCAGCAGGCCGCGAGTTTCCATCATCTTGAAGGCCACCAGGCGGTTCAGCCATGTGAAGGCGGTTTCGTTGATTAGATGGGATACCGCTGCCGGCCCAGAGCGGTCCTTGGCGTTTTCGGCCTGAAGGTAAGCACGCAGGCGTCGGTAGGTCTCGGCCGCCTCACGGTTCTCCACCAGGTGAGGCAGGTGGTCGTACGGCTCCAGTGTGCCGTCTGTGTGAAGCCCGTATTCGCCTTCCAGCAAAGTGGTGATCTCTTCCAGCAGCAAGCGCCGCGCGTCAAGGGCGAAAGCGTGCAAACTATCCCGATCCTGCTTTGTCAGTCCAGCCATGATGGTGTGTCCTCTCAGTAAATCTGCACTCGATAGTTGCCCATCGCCGCCCTGTCCCGCAGACCCATGTAACGAAGACCGAAAGTGCTTTCCCGGCCACCGGGATAGAAAAGCACGATGGGGGTCTGTACCCGGCCCTGAAGCTCATTCACCAGTCGGGACAT
>WFSD01000211.1 GCA_015486235.1 Anaerolineae bacterium | reverse complement strand
GTGCAGGAGGTGGACGGCCGACCGTTGAGTCGGGAAGTGTCGGGGAAGCCGAAGTATCGGGAGAAATGGGCGAAAGCGCTGGAAGCTGCCGGGAGGCTGGCGGTGGTGCTCTTCACGGAGGAGAAGCTGGAGAGGCTGCGCGGGATACTGGGCCGGTGGTCCCGTCAGCGTGGCTGGCCTGCAGGGAGGGTGCTGCTGGCGAGCCTGGAGGAGATGGAGTCCGATTGCGCCGGGTGGGAGTGGAGGGGGCTGGAAACGTGACATATGGAAGAGCGAGAGCCTCGGAGGTTGGTTCGTGTGAGCAGAAGATCTATTTGTAGACGTCGCCCCTTGGCCCAATGTGATCTACATATACGATGTCGTCTTGTGCATCGTACCAGAAAATCACCCGTAAATCTCCAACGCGGATCCGCTCGTAACCCTCCCACTCTCCGGCCATATGCACAATCCCGGGGTAGTTCGCATGGTTTTCCGTCAAGCGATGGAGAGCCTTCCGCACACGTTCTCTCTCTGGCTTAGGGATCCGTCGCAAGTACCGAGCAGCCCGGCGATGTACGACGACCCTGCTCATCGAATCTCATCCAGGTCAACGTAAGCGTCCCGGTTTTTCATCTCCCTGTCCCGACGCGCCTGTTGCAGGTCGGCAATGGCCTCCTCATCCAAATCCAATCCGAGTATCTCGGCAATCTGCCGGTACTGATTCCAGGGAATGACGACTTCTTGCGGGCGCCCCTGTTCGTCGACTATGTACTTCTTGGAAACGGTGATCATGACCTTTTCCTCCTGAATAGCATCTCTTTGTGATGCCCTGCCAGGACACATTTCTCTTGATGGTATCCACCACACCCACCAGTATACCATCCCTGCAAAGCCGGAGCCAAAAGATGAACTGAGCGTGTCACGGAGTGTATCCGCCGTCGCTGCGAGGGTCGGGCGCATGGGAGTATGTGCGTGGGGAAGGGGTGGTCTTGAAGGTTGGGCATGTCAGGGGTGTGAGGGGGGAATGGTAACACGAGTTTTTCTGCGGTACAGGCTGTTGCCCTCTGGTGCCACAAGTGGCATCCCGCTTGTCTGTGTATCCAGGTTTCGCAGCATGTATTTCTGTTATGTCATGTAGATAGCATCGCAAAATGAAAGAGTTTCCATATCTACCCACGATAGCGGGCTTGACGGGAGGCACTGAGTGGAGTAAAATTGGGTCAACAAAAAAGCCTCGCCCGGTAGTCCGTTACCGGCGAGGTTTGACCGGAGCGGCATTGGCGCCCCGGCAGGACACAGGTTAGCATACAGGCCCGCCGGAGTCAAGCCGACCCCCGGCGGGTTTTTTCGCGTTCCCGTTGCCACGGAGCGACGGTACTGCGGAGCGCGTCCCCGTTCTGCCTCGTCGAAAGTCATGGTCTGAAGCCACTGCAGCATCTAAATCCAATCCGCAATTGCCCTGGAGCGCGTAGGTGGCACTTTCATGAGTCGTCCGGATACGACAGTCCCTGCACAGGGGGGAGATACAGGCCGGCATCCCGGCCGTTGCAGCGATGGTGGCGTCGGAGATTACAGCCGGCTGGTGGCTGCTGGCGGCCGCGCGCGCTTCCACCACCCTCGGATGGGCTTCTGTGGCGATAGCCGCCTGGGCCCTGGGCATAGGCGTCGCCGGCTGGATCATGGCAGTCAGGAAGGAGGTGGGATTTCTCTTCCCGGGGTGGTGGTTGCTGCGGCGGAAGGTTTTGCTCTGGCCTGGGGATGGGCGTACCTCTCGACGCTGTACGGAGGGGTGTGGTACCGGATTGCAACCGGCACATCGCGCAGATAGAACCACCCGACTCCCGCGTTTGTGGGAACTGTCCTCATTTGGGCTTTTGCATAAATTGCATAAACCGTGGTATTATCAAATCCCGTAATCTTGGACCCGAGAGGTGCAAATGGTATGCGATACACGGGGAGTTCTTGGAGAGGCAAAGGAGAAAGAGAAATGAGAGATAAAGTTGTGTCTTTCTCTGAGGTGTCCAAAAGTTATGGAACGGTTAAGGCACTACAAGGCATATCGTTTTGCATGGGAAGAGGTGAGGTATTGGGATTCCTTGGGCATAACGGAGCAGGGAAGACAACTAGTATACGGTTGGTGCTTGGGCTGTTGAAGCCAGATGATGGTAATGTGTCATTATTCGGGTACGACCCTTATCCAGATGATGGTCTACGTCAAGAAATTCGTAGGAAGGTTGGGGTAGTCCTGGAAGAAGACAGTCTGTATCCCTACATGAGTGGTAGAGAGAACTTGACGTTTTGGGCGAGCTTGCACGGTCTTTCTGGGCGCCAAGCTGCACGGCGAGTAGATGAACTCCTGCAAATGGTCCACTTGTCAGATCGCGCTGAATTCCTCGTTGGTACTTATTCCAAGGGTATGAAAAGGAAACTGGCTCTTGCTCGGGCCTTGGTGAACTACCCTGAACTCCTTGTTATGGACGAACCTACAGCGGGACTCGACCCAGAAGCCAGAGTGAAGGTTCGTAATATTCTGAAAGAACTCGTTACCCTGGATGGGACAACAGTGTTCCTGACTTCGCATGACTTGGACGAGGTTCAGAAGATATGTGAGCGCATTATCATTCTGGAAAAGGGGCAAGTCGTGCTTTCAGGTACCATGAAAGATCTCCTTCGGGAGGAACGCTCTGAGTTAATAGTGGAGTTAGCCCCAATGGAATCTAACTCAGTGTTGGAACCTCTGATTCGCACGCTTAGAGGATTGCCTTTCCTGGAGGATGTCAACGTGAATGAGGACGGACTTAGAGTCACCCTAAGTGAGGATGACCATGCTTCGGAGGTAATCAAACTTCTGGCGAATTCCGGGATTAGAATCCGAGAGATACGACGGAACACTCGCTCTTTGGAAGAAGTGTACCTTGACACCGTGCGAAGACATGAATCCATGGCCGATGCCCAACATGTGGCAGTCTCTTAAAACGAGCACAGCAATAACAGGAGGTTTATTACGAAGATGTCCAATCCCATGTTCGTACTAATGCGCAAGGAAATGCGAGCCACTGTGCGTCGCCCTGTTTACTGGATCACTTCTGTCCTCGTAGTGGTTTTCGTGGTCTGGCTCAGCATTTCAAGCACGGTAGAGCCTATCAAGAAGATCTCTACCGTGTCTCCATCGCTGGCGTATCACATGATCAGGCTTTATCCGCAAGTTTTCTTGCTGTTGCAGCCATTTTCTTTATTCTTGCTAATGTCCCTTTATCTTTTTACAGAGACATTCGTCACAGAGAAATCGCAGGGAAGGATTGAGGTATTGATGACGTCACCTCTCCGGGTCAAGGAGATATGGCTTGGAAAAAGTCTGGCCATATTTGCATTGGTATATCCTTTCGTGTTGGTAACAGAGCTCGTTTACCTGGGTATGTGGAGACATACCTGGGGTGGGCAAATTGCCAGTAGATCTGTCATGCCGGGGAACTCTACATTTGTAGTGGGGCTGGTGGGTGGTCCCCTGATGGCACTTGAGGTAGTCGGTGGCCTAGGATTGGTTGCTTTACTTGTCAATAACGTTAATGGGGTGCAACTAGCAGCTTTTTTCGTGGCCTTTGGAGCAACGTTTGGAGGCAGCTATATACTTGGATCAGTTCAGAAGAAAATGGTTGGTCAGAGTACCGATCTAATCACTTGGACAGTAGTACTAATCATCCTTGTTATCTCTGTACTTCTAGCATTTGCTCTATTAGCCTGGTCTAGATACTGGCTTGAGAAAGACAAGATAGTCAGGTCGTTTCGGTAAGGCCTGAAGTCGGTATCCATCTTTTAGGTTATGAAGCGCTAATGTAACAGTTGTGCAATGCAGTCATTTCAGTGTTGGACCCCACCCTGTCCCTGTGTTGCTTCAGACGGAATTGGAAGAAAGCCTCTTATAAGCTAGTATAGAGTATGGGGGTGAAGGTAATGAAAAAGCGCAAGTAGTACAGTAGGATGCAAGGGCCCAAGCAGCTTCTATTCGAGAAAGACAGCACTACGGTTCACAGGTTCTCCAAGGACGATGCCATGAGGTGGGGTACCTCCGCACCATGGCAGCCATCTACCAGATCAACGAGAAGATGGTGGACCTGATGGCGATAAGCGTGAACGGAAGGCCGCCGCGGTTTGGCAGAACTGCGGATGGGCGTCCGTTGCAGCGCAGTGGGGACAAAGTCGGTCCGCAACCTGACGATCCATGCGGAGGGTGCCAGCACTTTTGGAATGGACCATGGGAGTACGAGTCTGCCTATTGTGCAAGTTTTGATACAGGTTGTCTACACCGTTGTGCCGCAGCGTGCTCAACCGCTGCGATTAACTGTGCTGCATGCGCAGCATCGCGTGGAACAGACTGGAGAGCATGTGCTACATGTGCGGCGAGCTCCGCGTTATGTGCGTCGTGCGGGGCTATCCCGGGCCTTTGTTGTAATGACTGGGAGACGGCATGCGCAGCTTGTGCAGCCCCGTGAGCACATGTAGAGCGTGAGGGGGGCGATAGTTCCCCCCATGCCAATCAAACGGGAGGAAGCCGTACATGGGCAACAAGTGGAAATGTTGGATGGTCCTGCTGGTAGCGACTACTGGAACCTATGCGTGCATAAGGGGAGCTCTATCTTCTGACCCTTTACTTAATCGATACGGATATATCATCACGATGATTTTACTGATTTCTGGGAGTGCAGACCTCTGTATACCTGGGAAGACTGAAACCTTGCAACGCTCTTCTTCTCTAGCAGTGAGGTTACTGGTGACGTTGCTAGTGATTGCCTTGGTATTCATGGATGTAAAAACTGGGCCGGCGAACGTTTGGACGGTGGCGACTGCTTCCGAGGGGGTAGTTTTGGTTATTGTCCTACTGAAAAAGCTAAGTGGTTCGGGTAAATGGACAAGGTCCTAACCTCTGTGCCACGTTCCTGCTGCTGCAGGGACACGTAAGGATGTTTCCGATGCCCGTGCCCACAATTTACCGGGTCAGCGAGAAAACGCTGAATCTGGTGGCAATGAGCGTGAATGGAAGGCCGCCGCGGTTTGGCAGAACTGCGGATGGGCGTCCATTGCAGCGCAGCGGGGACAAATTCGGCCCACAGCCGAACGACGATCCATGTGGAGGATGTAGCATTTTTGGCAGTTGGGAGTACCAGTCCTCGCAGTGTACCAGTTACAACTGGGGGTGTCTGATAGGAGCCGGCGTGGCTGGTGCTGGCGGCTGTGCTGATCCATGTAGGGAGTGCGTTATTACCCGGAATCCGGCACGGTGCGGGTGTTGTGTGGCGTGTGTGATGGGAGCGAGTCTGGGAGCCATCATTGGTTGCTGTCAGGACTGGACGCGAGTTTGTGTGTCATGTGGGGGACCTCCCCCTTGAGCAGTGGGGGGACAACGAGCCAAAGATTTTGTCCTGGGACCTATCCAGGAATTTCTCCAGGCAGGCGGAGGTATTACCTCCACCTGCTGCTCACGTGCAGGCCCCCTGATAGACGCTTGAGTTCATTATCGGAGGAAACGCGTGATTTATGGCAAGACATAAAAAACGTCTGTAGAAGATATGTTGTGCGTCTTTGTGGTCTTGGTGATGCTCGCCCTGGAGGTTTATTGGTTCTTCTTCCGTCGAGTTTTCCCTGATATTTACGGTGGCGCGGTGTACACGATGTTCAGCGTAGGCGGGCTGGCCTCTCTTTGCTGGCATCTAGAGCACGGTTCGAACCAGAGGAGCCTTGAGGTTCTTTGTTTGTGGAAAAGGCTTGTACTGATTACTCTCTTCATGGTTCTGATGTTTCTCTCTGCAAGAGAGAGCCGATCAATTTATAGTTGGCCGGTAGGCATACTGTCTATAGTATGGCTTGCATTGCCTATGATTTCGGTAGTGGAACGTTTGAGATGACATGATGGACGGAGCGCGTTGGGTGCAAAAAACTGTGTGGACTTGAGAGGAGACAAATCGTGGCTGTTTGACATATTGTGAGAAACTCTTTGGCGCGGCATCGCTGCTCGTAGCTGCATCTACCGTGCCAGTGGGCGCCATGTTTACAGTTTAGAAATGTACGTACACCATGACTGTCGGCAACGCTGGGCCATCCATAGCGGGGAATGAGATACACCCTCTGCCTCATAATACTGATACGGGAGGCCACCGCAGTTTGGCAGAGCCGCAGAGGTAGGCCCATTCCAGCGAAGTAGAGACAAAGCAGGTACACAGCTTGGCGACCAGTGCAATGGATGTGTAAACGCCTTTAAAACGGACCGTGGGAAGCGAGTCTGCATATTGTACGAGTTTCAATGCAGGTTGCCTGCAGGGCACTATGGGCACAAGCGTAGAGGGACTATCGTCCCCTACCGTCCTTCTCAAGCGAGAGGAAGTCATTCTCGTCAGGATGGAATCGTTAAGTGGTTCTGCCGGTAGCGGCCGGCGGGGCCTTTGCCGCGTATGGGAAGTTCTATCTTCCGGCCCCTTGCTTCGATCGATCAAAAATGCAGAGCACAAGTCAGGGAGGCAAAGATGAGCAGAAAAGTGTTGGCAGTGACAGTTTCGTTGGTCATGGCTTTCCTGATGGCAGCGTGTGGGCCTTTGGGAAAGCCGTCGGTGGACGAGATCGTATCGCATTTGCAGAAATCTCAGGAACAGCAAATGCACATGCATGCGCATGCCATCGAAACGTTCTCCTTCCAGCCGCCGAAAGGCGCCTCTGGGGCAGCAGGAGCGCCTGGGAAGGTGGTCATGGAAGAATGGATGGACGGGCCCGACAAGATGCGGATAGAGTACAAATCTGGCGCGACGAGCCTGCCTGAACCGACAAAGAGAAGCGGCTTCGAGACGAAGGAGATCGAGGTGCGGGGCAAGAGAGCGCGGCTATTGGAGCGCACCGGAGAGGTTGGGTCGTCGGTGTCCTGGATCGAGGGGAATTTGATGGTGACTATCAGCGGCCATGTGGAAGGTAGCGAGGTGGTCAAGATAGCAAAATCTCTGAGATGAACGTATGTTTCTCTGATGGATGTGGTGTAGGAAGTGGAACCGTCGGGGCTGCCAGGTGCCCTATCCTCCGCCCGTGCTTGGCGCGTTGGGAAGATCGTGGGTAGCGTCGGTAACTGGCGACAATGGCCATAGGTACTACTGTGGCGGATATGGTGCGAAATCCTCCACTTCCGTTGAAATTAGAGTTGCTCAACAGTGATACATATTTCCACTACGTAGCGGGAGGAGGACTGTGAACGAGAAATCGGAGAAATTGTTAAAAGGGGTAGTGAGGAAATGAAAAAGCGTAGGTGGATCGTTATGTCGATCGCGGTGGCTTTGCTGCTGATTTCTCTCGTGGCTGCTTGTGGGGGCCATCCACGAATCCGAATTTCATTGCTCCTTCTCCTCTGCCAGGCTCTTGCGGTTCGTTTTGTTCCTCTTTACGCCGGGTAGGCCGAGAGGTGTTCGTCTTGCCGGATGGTTCAGATGGCTATGAATTCTCATGCCTCACCACACCCAACGTGAATCCTTCGGATGGTAAGGCGTCAAACGGCAGATGGATGGTGACTCTCGAATATCGCAATGCGAAGAACAACGGACATCTGGAGATTAGCGAATGCAATGCCTTGGGTCTCGCGGTGTCCCCCGTGGGAAACTGGAAAGGCTCCGTTGCAGGGGACGTGATGGTGTGGGGCACCTCTCGAGCTAAGTTCGAGAAATGGTTGTCCGCTAACGGCAAGGGCAAGGACTTTTGTTCCCTCTCGTGGAGGAAGAATGGGGTAAGCATATTGATGACGCTGGACGGATGTGACATGAACATTTCGGAGATGGCAGATCTTGCCGATCATCTCGTGAGTGCGTCCAAGGCAATGGAAGCTTGCAAATAGCTGTCAATATGCAGGGGACCTTTCCGGTAGCACGGG
>WFSD01000210.1 GCA_015486235.1 Anaerolineae bacterium | reverse complement strand
GCATCCGTGACCGCCTACCACTTCACCAACAGCGGCCAGGGTGTGGATCTGGACATCTACCGGTTCCCCATGGAGGTGCTGGATTTCGTCCGTTCGGCCATATCCGGCAGCTACAGGGAAATATGGGATCGGCTGGTCCGCCGGGGGTGGGAGATCACCAGGCCGAAGCGGTCGAAGAAAGGAGGCGAGCCGGAAACTCCGGAGCCCAGGTACAACGTCTTCTACGAAGACCTGCTGAGCCTCCCAGATGGATACCCGGCGTTCGTCAGGACTTACTTCCTGCGGATTCCCGAGCGCAGGGGCGGCAAAGGCGATCCCAGGTCGACGTATTCGCTGCAAAACGACCTGACCTTGATTTCGTGGAAAATGGTAGACCTATTCTTGAGGAAGGTGGTGCTCATGGAAAAAGAAAGGATCGAACAAATCAGAAAGCTCGGCGACACTCTTGCCGAGTACGTCGCCAGCGAAAACGACCGAAGGTTCTTCCAGACCTTCATGACCACTGGCAGGTACGAGTACATGCGGATAGCCCTCATCAAGGCCAGCAACGCTTTGGTGAAGCGCGGAAAGCCGCCCCTCGTAACTTTCGACCAGTTCGTGGGAATCTTCGAAGAGGGGGAAGACCTGCCCTACAACGACTGGCGGCTGGCCCGTGATCTGGTCTTGATCCGCATGATCGAGCAGCTCTATAACCGCGGATGGCTACGCCAGCACACTGATGCGTTGGAAACCCTGCCTGAAGAAGAGAGGGAATGACGAAATGCTCTCGGAAAGTTTGTTACAGGTCAAACAACATTTGACGCTTCTGGGATACGTAATAGTTGCCATCGATGAGAATACGTTCGTAGCCCAGCATCCACAGCACAAAGTGATGGTGGCAGAAGACGCCGGTTTCATCTACCTGATGAGCACATATTTGCCCAGAGACTTTTCTGACATCACTGTCTCGAACCTGATGGCTCTGGCCAACTATGGAAATCAGAAGAGTGGAGTAACTCGATTCTTCGTGGGAGAGGACAGGAATTTCGTAGCCTGGGTGCTTTACGCCAAGCCTTACGATACCACACGCTTTGGATGGATACTCGACCAGATGAAGGCAGACATCCTGAGGCTGACAACCAGCCAGATGGTTGGCTATCTGAAATGAGTGACAATTCGAAACAGGAGGTGAAAAATGGCATTTCTAACCGGCATGTTCTTGATCGATGCGCCCGCTTCGGCGCTGAACAACCTTGGGCAGATACCCGGCGCCAGGACCGACAACACCGTCGGCGTCAAGATGATCCGTACCCATGACGGGGCCTACCCCTACGTCTCCGCCCAGGCATTCCGCTACTGGCTGCGGCAGACCCTGGAAAAAGGCACGTGGGGCTGGGTAGCCGCACCCATCTTCCGGGAGCAGAAAGTCGCCTACACCGATGCGAACCCCATCCTCTATTGGGACGATGACCTGTTTGGCTACATGCGTGCGCCTTCCAAGAAAGCTTCCGCCGTGGATGCCAGGGAGGCCGACGAGAGCCGCATCGTGGAAACCCCAACGGCGGAGACTGTTACCCGCGTCTCCCCGTTCCGCGTCAGCACCCTGGTCTCCATAGCCCCGGTCTCCATCGTGGACGACTTCGGCACCATGTCCAGACACGAGGGAGACCCGGTGCCCCATGAGCACCAGTTCTACAGGGCAACGCTGAAAGGACTTTTCTCCCTGGATATCCACGCCGCCGGGACTTTCACGTACCGGAACAAAACTGGCTTCCTGAACCTGGACGATGTCAGGAAGAAAATGGCGGAGGAGAAAGGACTGGAGCGTGTGGAAGGTGAGAAAGCCTACCGGCTGCCGAAAGAGGATCGTGTGCGGCGGATCGTGGCTTTGCTGGAAGGGCTGGCACACCTGGAAGGTGGCGCCAAGCAGACCCTTCATTACACCGATGTCAGCCCTGTGCTCACTTTCGTCGCCGTCACCAGGGGCGGCAACCACATCTTCGGGCACGTGGTAGGCGCAGATGTCAAAGGGAAGCCGGTGGTGAAGATCGATGCTTTGAAGCAGGCGTTGGAGGTCTTCGACGACGACCTCTTGTCCGATGTGTACGTTGGCTGGACACGCGGCTACCTGGACGCTCAGAGAGAGGCTTTCGAAGCTGCGCTGGCAGATGATGGAGAGCTGGCGAACTGGGCCGACTGCTTCCACATCATGCACCCCAGGGAAGCATTCCTCTCGCTGGCTGAGGAGATGCGGTCAGGGGGACGTGAAGACTGGCTCGCGTGAGGTTTCTCGATCAGGAGGCTGTCAATGCAAGTTCTGAAAATCACGGCGAAAGGACTCACCACCTCCTTCCGCTATCCATTCTTCATGCAAGGGGTTCAGCCTACGTTCGAGATGCCGCCGCCAGCCACCATCTACGGGCACATCGCCAGTGCCCTGGGCGAGTGGTTCGACCCGGAGAGCGTGCGGTTCGCGGTGCTGTTCAGGTACCAGCGCAAAATGGAGGAATTGGAACACACCCACATCCTCTCTCCGGCCACGGGGAGGCTGCCAGGAACGAACATCCCGAAAGCGCTGGTGGGCAACGTGAACCCGTTCAGGCGTGAGATCCTCTTCATGCCGGAGATGACGCTTTACGTCAACCGGCCGGAGTGGGCAGAGGCGTTCCGACACCCCAGGTACGCCGTGGCGCTTGGACGGTCGCAGGATCTGTTCACGTACACGGCTGTGAAAATCGTGGACCTGCGTTGGAGCGATCATGCTTACTTCGAGCACACGCTGGCGCCGTACTCCTTTGCCCAGAGGACGGCGATGGGTTTCACGGCGCTGATGCCGAGGTTCCTGGACTACGGCAGGAACCGGTTCCCCAGCTTTGGGCGCTATGTGGTGATCCACAGGAGGGTACACACCAGAGATTTCCTTCGTTACGCCGGGGAAGAAGAGCCTTCCTTCTGGGTGGATCCCGAATCCGAGGAAGTGGGCGGAGACCTGCTGGGGCTGGCATTCCACACATGGGTTGGGAAAGATGAAAGCACCGTCCCTTTGGCCTGACTGGCTCGACGAAATGTGGGCTAAGAGTCCTTCCAGGGGAGAGACATCCGGGGAGACCCTGGCACAGCACACCTGGAATGTGCTGGAGCGGGTGGTCGAGCTTGCCCGGTTGCGGCCTGATCTTCCCGACGAAATCGGCCGCCCGAACCTCTGGAGTCTGCTCTTTTGGGCAGCCTTCTTGCACGACTGGGGGAAGGCGGCCCGCGGGTTCCAGAGGATGCTCCGGGGCGAGACGAAAAGATGGGGGCACCGTCACGAAGTTCTCTCCGTCGCTTTCGTGGATTGGATCGTCGCCGGATGGCCGGAAGACGATGTGGATTTCCTCGTGGCTGCAATCCTCTCCCACCACAAGGACGCCCCTGAAATCGAGCTTGCCTATCCGGTGGACCTGGACGAGGACAGCCCTATCGCCGAGTTGGTTGGCGATCTGAGTGGGGAGACAGTCGGGATGCTCTGGCGGTGGCTGACAGAGGTAGCCCCAGCGTGGATCTCCGACCTGGGGGCCGCAAGTCTCGGGGTGGCGATGCCGGATGTGCCCGGCAATCCGGAGGCCGTAGGGGAAATCCTTACCCGGGGGAGCGAGATCGTCGCAAGGTATCTCTCCCGATACCTCGACCTGGCCGATGATCTAAAATGGGATTCGGAAACCCCGCGCAGGCTGATGGGGGTCCTGCTGCGGGGGTATCTGGTACAGGCGGATCATACCGCATCGGCCCACGCCGGGAAGTTTTCACCCGCTCCGGTGAGCCGTAGCTGCGTAGTGGAGGGTGCGGGTCTGACGGGGGCGAGACTGTACGAACACCAGCTGGCGGCCGGGGAGATCGTGGGATCGGCTGTGCTGGTTGCGCCCACGGGTAGCGGCAAGACGGAGGCTGCTTTGCTCTGGGCGGCCCGTCGGGCGAAATCGAGGGGCCTGCCCAGGCTGTTCTACACCCTGCCGTATCAAGCCAGCATGAACGCCATGTACGACCGACTGAGCCCCATGTTTCAGGGGAAAGTTGGGTTGCTCCACGGGCGCGCTGCGCTGGCGCTCTACCGCAGATTGATGGAAGAGGAAAGCTACGATCCCGGAAAGGCCGAGCAAAGGGCAAGATGGACGCGAAACCTGGCACAGCTCCACCTGACCCCTGTCGAGGTCTTCAGTCCGTACCAGATGCTCAAGGCCGTCTACCAGCTCAAGGGATACGAGGCCATGCTGGCCAATTACGCCGACGCGGCTTTTATTTTCGACGAAATCCACGCCTACGAGCCCCAGCGTCTCGCCATGATCCTGGAGATGATCCGTTACCTGCGGGAGCACCTGGACGCGGTTTTCTTCGTGATGTCCGCCACCCTGCCCGGCGTGGTCAGGCGCAAGCTGGAGGATGTCCTGGGAGACGTGTCTTCCATCCAGGCCAGCGATGAGCTGTTCGAACAGTACACCAGGCACGTGGTGCGGGTCGTCTCGGGCGACCTGCTGAGCGACAAAGGCATCGGGCATGTAGTGGACGCTTTTTCCGAAGGACGCTCCGTCCTGGTCGTGCTGAACACCGTGGCCCGTGCTCAGGAGATGTATCGGAGGCTGTCCGAGGGGTTGAGTGAGGTCGAGGACCGGATAGTGATGGTCCACGGGCGGTTCAACGGCAGGGATAGGCTGCGCAAAGAGCACAGGATACTCGAGTCCGCTGGACTGGGGAAAAATTCCGGGAAATCGGTGATCGTGGTCTCCACGCAGGTGGTGGAAGTGAGCCTGAACATAGACCTGGATACGCTCTTCTCCGATCCGGCGCCTCTTGACGCTTTGGTGCAGCGCTTTGGGCGCGTGAACCGGAAAGGGAGGCTGGGGCTGGCTCCCGTGCATGTCTTCACAGAGCCGGACGACGGGCAGGGGATATACGACGAGCGGATGGTCAAAGGAGCCCTGGAGGTCTTGATCAGGCATGCCAATGGGCGCGCGATCCACGAGGGGCAGGTCGGGAAGTGGCTGGACGAGGTCTTCGAGGTGGATGGGCTCCTGGGTGATTGGGAGAAGAAATACAGCCGCACCGCCGCGGAATTCCGTGAGATCTGCGACATCCTTTCCCCGTTCGAGAGCGATC
>WFSD01000209.1 GCA_015486235.1 Anaerolineae bacterium | reverse complement strand
TGGTGAAAGAGGGCGTCACGTGGTTCGCCAAGCAGGGTTCCAAGCCGCTCTCCAAGCCGATGGTGGTGAAGGGAAAGCCGAAGCCCCGTGAGCGCTACTTCGCAGAGACCGGGCACACGGTTCGCGGGGCGTTCCTGGAGTTCTTCGAGCAGTACGGCCTGGATATGTGCGGCTACCCGATAACCGATGAGATCATCGAGAACGGGATGCCAACCCAATACTTCCAGCGGATCGCTTTGGAAGAGTACGAGCCTGGCAAAGTCCGGCTGAAGCTGGTGGCGAGCGACCTCTTCGCCCTGCGCCAGCGGCTCACGACGCTGGAAAGCTACCTGTACGCCGGGGAGAAACTCCCAATGCCCCAGGTCCAGGATATCAGCAGTACCCTCCCGGCGGATCAAAGCAAATTCGGCAGGCGGGAGGATTCTGAGGTCAAATACCTGGTAATCCACCACACAGCGGTTTCCCCGGATATCGGGCCGGAGGAGATAGCAAAAGCGCACCGCCATCGCTGGCCCGGCATCCTCTACCATTATTTCGTCGCTGCCGACGGGACCATTTACCAGACAAACTCTCTGGATGCCGTAGCAGACCCATCCCAAGGGTGGTGCGAAAAGGGCATACAGGTTTGTTTTGCCGGAGACTTCAGCGAGGCCGTGCCGACCCAGGCACAGATCGAGAAGGGTGCAGAGCTTTTGGCTGCACTGATACAGAAGTACAAACTCGGCGTGGACGATGTGGTCGGGATAGGGGAAATGGCGCCTACGACCTCTCCGGGGAGACAGTGGCTTGGCGGAAAGCATTGGAAACACACCCTCCTGAGCGCCATCAACAGCCATCTTGCCTCTACGATCAGGCCGATGGAGGGGGAGCTGGTAAGGCTAAAAGCCAGGGTCGACTCCCTCACAACGGAGGTAGTGTCCCTGGAAGAGGAAAACAGGAAACTGAAAGCGTCCCTGCCAGGGCACGTGAAGCCCCCTCCCATCCAGGACATCAGCGAGTCCCTACCCAAAGCCCCTGGTAAGCGTTATGCCCAGAGGGATCTTTCCTCCATCCGATATCTGGTGATAAGCCACACCGCCACACGGCCATCCGTCTCGGCAGACGCAGTAGCACGCGCCCATATCAACCGCGGATATCCAGGCACTTTCTACCATTTCTTCGTCCGTCCCGACGGCACGATCCAGCAGACCAACCCATTGACCGCCGTGGCAGATCCGGGGCACTCGTGGCTGGCCCAGGGCGTGGTGATTGGCTTCGCAGGACGCTTTGACGAGAACATTCCGACCGACGCACAGATAAAGCAGGCCGGACAGCTCTGCGCATACCTCATCCAGACCCTTGACCTGAACGAGGATGCCATCAAAGGGCTGAGCGAGCTCGTAAGCACCGGAGCCCCAGGCTGGCAATGGCTCCACGGAAAGAAATGGAAGAACCTCCTGGTGGCCCAGGCCGAGAAAGCACTGGAGGAGGCCCGCACCGGAGGAGGCTCCGTCCAGCCATCCCCGGAACTGCAACAAGAGCTCGATAAAGCCAAGCAGCAGATACAGGACCTGCAAACGGAGTTACAGAAAGCCGCATACACCCAGCTTCAGCTCGAGAGGCGTGCCGAGTACCTGGAGGACGCCCTCAACAAAGCAACCGCCAATTCCGGTGACGACGCGCTCAAGAAGCGGATACAGCAGCTCCAGGATGAGAAAAACGACCTCCAGAATCGCCTGGACGAGGCTAAAGCGACGATAGCGGCGCTTCAGGTGCAGATCGCGAATCTGCGTCAGCAGCTCGCGGACGTCAAGGCCGGCGGGGCAAAAGTATGTGGAGTCCCCAAGCCGCCAATCCAGGACGTGGTAGACAAGCTCCCGAAGAATCCTGACAAGCACTATGGAACCAGAAAGCTGAGCGCCATAACCCACATAGCGGTGCATCATAGCGCCGCGCCGGCAAACATCTCCGTGGAGAGAATCGCCCGGTACCATGTGGAAGACCCTTCCCACCGCTGGCCTGGCATCGGGTACCATTTCTACATCGGGCCAGATGGCACCACCTTCCAGACCAACCGGCTGGAGACGATTTCTTACCAGGTTAAATACAACAATGACTACACCATCGGCATCTGCTTCGCTGGTAATTTCAACCACGCTGTGCCCACTCCGGCCCAGATAAGCAGCGGAGCCCGCCTCATTGCCTGGCTGATGCAGGAACTCCACATCCCGCTGGAGAACGTGAAAGGCCACAAGGAGTATCCAAGAAACACCACAAACTGCCCCGGAGAGCAATGGCTCAAGGGGCAGCGGTGGAAGGACATGCTTCGTGTCAAGATACAGGCAGTACTGCGGGGCGAATGGCCAGTGCCCAAAGTCATAGACCATTACGTTCTCTTCTGGCAGACCAGGGACGCGTGGGCTAGGGAAGACTGGCTGAATGCCCTCAACTACATCGGGAGGTTCCGCCCCACCGCCGGCTTTTCCATCGACGATGCAATGGCGGCGAAGAAAGTCACCATCGTGGGCGGGCCGTTGGGGGTGTCCGAGGATGCAGAAGCCAAGCTGGTGGAATCTGGATGTCAGGTGGAGCGCCTGGCTGGAGCCAATGTGGAAGAGACCAAAGCCATCCTGGATGAACTCGCCAAGAAAGGGACTCCGTTCAAGAGCATATGAGCGAGCAAGCCCCCAACAGCACCAGAGATTACCAGGTGGAGCTGGATCTTTTCCGCGGGCCCCTGTACCTGCTCCTCCAGTTGATCGAGAAAGCTGAACTCGATATCACGGCTATCTCCCTGGCGCAGGTTACCGATCAGTTCCTGGAACACATCCGAAAACTCCAGGATATGAATCTCCAGCCGCTCTCCGATTTCATACTCATCGCCTCCAGGCTCATCTACATCAAGTCCAGGGCTATCCTGCCCGGCAAGCCCGCGAGCGTAGAGGAAAAAGAGGAGGACGAAGGGGAAGCGCTGGCCCGGCAGATTCGAGAATACAAGTTGTTCCGAGACAAAGCGGCCTATCTCTCCCAGTTGCTCTCTCAGAAACGGCAGATGTTCGTGAGAACCGCCGCCAACCCAACAGTTGGCCGGCGTCTGGACCTGGATGGCATCGACAAATGGTCGCTGAGAGAGGCAATGCGGGCCGTCGAGCGTGGTGAAAAGCCGGAAATCTCAGAGGTCCGCATCGTCACGCCGCCTCCCGTCACCATTCGCCAGCAAATCGGCAAGCTAAAGCGCATCCTGCGCAGGGTGAAAAGGTTCAGTTTCAGCCGATTCCTGCGGCAGGCGGGGTCTAAGACAGAGATCGTGGTTTCGTTCCTGGCAGTTCTGGAGATGATACGCCGCCGGGAAATAGAAGCTGAGCAGGAAAGACCTTTTGGTGAGATTCTTTTGGAGAACACAAGAACCAACGAAGGCCCATCCATTCACTCGAGGAGGTACAACGACAAGAATGCACACCAATGATTTTCCGATGATACCGCCGGAGGAGGCGGCAAGAATAGTGCTGGAGAACGTTCCCGAATGGTCGCCGCGAAAGGCACCCCTGGATGAAGCCCTCGGTCTGACGCTGGCCGAGGAGGTAACTTCGCCGATGGACATTCCCCAAATTCCAGCAGCAACGGTGGACGGATTCGCCGTCATTTCGTCCGATGACTCGCCCGTGCGGAGACTCGTGGGAGAGCAGCTGGCGGGGCACTACGATCCTGATCTCACCGTCGTGCCCGGGACGGCGGCCAGTATCACCACCGGCGGCCTGCTTCCCAAGGGTGCCGATGCAGTCATCATGCTGGAAGATGTGGAGGAGAAAGACGGCACCATCCGGCTTCTGCATCCGATTGCCAAAGGCGCCAATTTCAGGAAAGTGGGGCAGGACCTGTCCGTTGGAGAGACTGTGCTCCCCGCGGGGGCGGTAATTGGCCCGCCGGAGTTAGGCCTGCTGGCGTCCATCGGGATGACCGAAATATCTGTTTACCCCAGGCCGCGTGTGGCGGTTCTCTCCACTGGGGACGAGGTAAGACCGCTGGGGACGCCGTTGGAGCCAGGACAGCTATGGGACAGCAACCGCCACGCGATCCTGGCGGAAGTTGCCGCTTGCGGCGCTCGAGGCGTGGACACAGGCCTGGTGCCCGACGACGAAAGCGTCCTGCGGGCCAGGCTCAGGGATGCTCTCGACAATGCCGACGTGATAATCACTACTGGCGGCGCATCCGCTGGAAAGAAAGACCTGCTGAAGCCGCTCCTGGCGGAATGGGGCACGATTCACTTCGGCCGGGTGTTCCAGAAGCCGGGAAAACCAATGACGTTTGCCGTAGTGGATGGAAAGCCGGTTTTCACATTGCCCGGCAATCCAGTTTCCTCCCTGGTTTCCTTCGAGTTGTACATCCGCCCATTTTTGTATAAAATGTTGCACCGCCCGTTGTGGCGCCCTCACGTCCAGGCAATAGTCGAACATGAGGTCAAACACGCCAATGACCGCATCGAATTCGTACGAGCAGTCATCCGCCGGGAAGGAGACCATTACACCGCCAGAACCACAGGCTTGCAGGCATCGTCCAGGATCGAGTCGATGGTCGGTGCGAATGCCCTTTTGCGCATCCCGCCAGCGGACGAGCCTTTACCTGCTGGCAGTACGGTAAAAGCCATACTGCTGAGGTGCGAATCGGTGGAGGGGTATTGATGGCAGAGCTAAGTCATATCAACGCTCGAGGCGAAGCCAGGATGGTGGACGTGGGCGACAAAGGGATCACGGAGCGGATAGCGATAGCGCGCGGCGCCGTGGTGATGAAACCGGAGACCCTGCGCCTCATCCGTGAAGGAAACATGAAGAAAGGTGATGTCCTGGGGACAGCCAGAGTGGCGGGGATCATGGCCGCCAAACGCACCTGGGAACTGATACCCCTCTGTCACCCCCTGCAGCTGGACAAGGTGAGCGTAGATTTTGGCATCGACGAAATCAGAAGCCGCGTGGAGATCGAGGCGATGGTGAAATGCCACGGCAAGACCGGCGTGGAGATGGAAGCGCTGACAGCCGTCAGTGTGGCTGCGCTGGCGATCTACGACATGGCAAAAGCGGTAGAACGCACGATGCGGATAACGGATATCCGGCTGGTGCGAAAAGAAGGAGGAAAGAGCGGTTTGTTTCTGGCGGAGGAGGAGACGACAGGTGGAAATCACCGTTAGATGGTTTGCCAGGCTAAGGGAGCAGACCGGCACGGGAAGCGAGGCGGTGACAGTAGGAGATGGATGCTCAGTCGACAGGCTGGCAGAGATCATGGAGAGGCGGCATCCGGGCATCTCTTTGCACGATGGGAGCATCAAAGCCGTTCGGAACCGACGGTACGTTTCTTTTTCGGAAGTCCTGGAAGAAGGGGACGAAGTGTCGTTCTTCCCACCAGTAGGAGGAGGTTGAAATGGAAAAGCGTTTCTCGATCACCGAAAAGCCGATTTCCATAGACGAGGTGTCTGCCCTGATGTCCGACCCTGCCTACGGCGCGGTGACCATCTTCCAGGGGGTGGTGAGAAACCGCACCGGCACCAGAAACGTGGACCACCTGGAGTACGATGCATATCCTGAGATGGCGGAAGAGATCATGGCTCAGATCGCCGACGAGGTTCACGACCGCTGGCCAGAGATTGGCAAAGTGGCGATAGTCCATCGTATTGGCAGACTGGAGGTGGGCGAGGTAGCACTGGTTGCGGCTGTATCTTCCCCCCATAGGGAACCGACGTACGATGCGCTTCGGTACATCGTCAACAAAGTCAAGGAAAGTCTGCCGATCTGGAAGAAAGAGGTCTGGGAAGACGGCGAGGCGTGGATCGAGGGTTCGGAGCACCGGCAGGTAAAAACGGGATGAACCTTTCCCTCCTACAGTCCACTGCCGGATTGACCATCCTGCTGGCGATGGCATTCGCTTTCATAAATGGCTTCCACGACAGTGGCAACATCGTGGCGACCGTCATTTCGTCCCGTGCCCTGCGCCCCAGGTACGCGCTGCTTCTGATTGCTGTGGCGGAATTCGTGGGGCCATTCGCGTTGGGCACGGCCGTCGCCAGGACGATAGGATATGACATCGTGAGGCCAGATGTGATCACGATCCAGGCTCTTTGCGCCGCGATGACCGGCGCTATTGTCTGGAATTTATTCACGTGGTGGGTGGGACTGCCGTCGAGCTCATCTCACGCTCTCGTGGGTGGGCTACTCGGAGGAGCGTGGGCTGTGGGGGGCCTGCGATCCATCCAGATGGCCGGTCTCGTGAAGACCCTGATCGCTCTCTTTCTCTCGCCGGTGTTGGGTCTGGTGGTTGGATGGGTTGTGCTGCGAATGACTTTGTCCCTCGCCGCAGGCGCATCCCCTTCCATCAACGATTTCTTTCGAAGGATACAGGTTCTCACTGCTTTCGGCCTTGGCGTGAGCCATGGCTCCAACGATGGCCAGAAATCCATCGGCATCATGACTCTGGCGTTGCTCCTGGACCACCAGATGGAACATTTCGTGGTCCCTCTTTGGGTGATAGCACTGGGTGCAGCGTCCATCGGGCTCGGGTCGTTTTTCAGCAGCCAACGCATAATCCAGACTCTGGGACACAAATTTTACAAAATACGTCCGGTGCATGGCTTCACGACCCAGATTTCGTCCGCCGCGGTGATCGCCGGGGCAGGCCTGCTCGGTGGCCCTGTCAGCACGACACAGGTCCTCAGTTCGTCCATAATCGGGGCCGGCGCGGCGCAGAGAGTCTCGATGGTCAGATGGGCTGTCGTCGCAGATGTGGTCTGGGCGTGGGTGCTGACGATCCCTGCCGCAGGTATCACTGCAGCCTTGATCTACCAGGCCCTTATGCTGCTCTGCAAGTGAGGGACGGTGAATGGTCCGAATTCGACAAGACGAGGCAGGAAGTGGGGGCGATTTCCACCATCCTCCCTTGATCTCTCCTTCCCCAGGGGAAATGGGGGCGCGAAGCAAATTCTGGCAGCCCGCAGGGTCACCAGGATTCCCCAGAGCCGCCGCCGATCTCCATCGACCCCAACGACGCGCCGCGATTTGCCGGATACGTCGAGAAAGTCCTTGGGGCGGCCATGGGTTTTCGATCTGCTTCGGAAGCCCAATAGACTTTATCGGGGATACAGGATACGGGCATGAAGGCAAGAACGTTGTGGCGGTGAGGAAGAAGAAGGGGTGGTACATCTTGTGGTCGAGCTTCGCCCGACCACAAGACGTACCCTTTCTTCCCAGTCATGTGCCAGGCGTGAAGCCCCAGAAAGCTCCGTTTCCGCTTTGTCAAAAGTCCAAAGAGAAGATATGGGAGAGGTGAATGGGCTTATTTTCTTTTTTCAACGCAAAACCAAACAGGTTCCTGAAGCAATTGCTCGAGCAGGCCAAGATCACCGAAAAGGGGCTTCAATACCTCTACCAGTATGTCAGGGAGCCAACCGATAGCAACGCTGCCAGGGTCAAAGAGGCAGAGGAAGAGGCAGACGAACTCCGTCGGATTCTTATCGACGATTTGAACAAGACTTTTGTGACTCCGATAGATCGTGAGGACATTTTCTCGCTCTCCAGGACGGTAGACGACATACTGGATTACGCGTGGACTACGGTGGACGAGATGCAGATCCTGGGAGTCGACCCAAACCAGTACATCGGAAGGATGGTCTCGCTGCTGTACGATTCGGCAAAGGAAATCCGGCTCGGCATCGAGCGCCTGCCGAACAACCCGACGGTAGCCTCGGAACACGCCATGCGGGCCAAGGCAATGGAAAATCGGATCGAGCGAGTGTACCGGGAGGCGGTCAGCGAGCTCTTTTCGGGCCCAGAGGACCTGCACCACGTGGTGGAAATGCTGAAATACCGGGAGATCTACCGGCATCTAAGCAATGCCGCCGATCGGGGCGACGAGGCTGCAAATGTGATCGGGGACATTGTGGTAAAAACCTCGTGACGCGGCTTTTCGAAGCAAATGTCAGAAACCCGGAGGTGTATAGTGAACCTGCATAGCAAATACGTTCGGCTCCTGGCGCTGTTGGCAGCAGCGATCCTGGTTACCATCGCATGGCCCGGAAACAGCGTGGCAGTCGGGTCGCTGTTCCAGTCCCCTGCGCCGACACCCAGCCCAACGCGGGTGCTGCCCACTGCAACCACGGTGCCGACCCAAAATCCGCCCACAGCGACATCACGGCCTACGGATACACCGGTACCCAAGACAACGATTACGGCAAATGTCCCGGCTGTCGCTCCGACTGCAACCAGACAGCCTGCAAAACCAGGTAAGACCCCCAGGGTCGTAGTCCCAATGGTGGAGACAGGTGGCAAGAAAGCCACTTCGCCGACCGCCGTTCTCCCGACGACTACACCCGTTCCCGCTCCCACGCCGGACAGCAGGGAGAAGCTGGCATCTTTCATAGACAGCGCAGTCCTGGGTATAGGCTACATCTGGCTGACTCTCGGCATCATCCTTTTCGTTGGAGCATTGGCGCTCCTCGTGTGGCTGTGGAGCCGCAGCGAACGATAAAGTGCCTATAGAATCGCCCACCAGGCGCGGGCTCGATGGATCCATCCCGAGCCCACGCATCTCCCTGCTCCTGATCATCCTGGCGTCCTACGCTTCGAGGGCGTTCCATCTGGGATTTCAGAGCCTGTGGCGGGACGAAGTGGATGCGATACGCTTCGCAACTCAGCCCCTACCGCAGCTTCTGAGGATGTTCGTGCGCCCTGGCGAGAATGGTCCCCTTTATTTCTTACTCCTCCGGCCCTGGCTTTCCGTGGCCGGCCGGAGCGAGTTTGCGCTGCGCTATTTCTCCTTACTTTGGAGCGTGCTAGCGGTGGCGTTCCTCTACGTCCTGGCCCGCCGGTGGGCAGGGGAAAAAGTCGCGGTACTGGCCGCACTCCTCCTGGCAGTTTCCCCGTATCAGATCTGGTATGCTCAGGAAGGGAAAATGTACGCCATGATCACCGCCCTGGTGCTCTTCACATTCTACTCCCTCACCAGGGCGTTCGAGGACGGCGGCCTTTGGTGGCTCGCAGCGTGGCTTTCCGCATCCATCTCCCTTTATGTCCACACTCTGGCAGCGCTGGTGATCCCACTGGCCCTTGTGCTGGCCCTCATTCGGTGGCGGGACGTGAAGCGACATCTTGTCGGAGCACTCTTCTGTTTCGGAGGGATGGCTCTGCCATATCTGCCGCTGGCGTGGTGGCATGCAAAGCTCCTCGAGTCACCAAAATTCCACCCTGGCTTCCCATTCGTGCCATTCCACACGATGTTGGAAATCTTGCTCAACGGATACAGCGGTGGCATCCTGGGCGTTCTGGCGAAGGGAATGCTTTTCCCCCCGATGGCATTGCTCCTCGGAGGGTTGCTTTTCTATCGGGACAGGAAGATCTCGGCGTCCGTGGCTGCCTGGTTCCTGTTGCCACCTTTGATGGTGTATCTGGTCTCGCTGCGGGTGCCTCTGTTCGCCGACCGATACCTGATCTGGGTCGAACCAGCTTTCGCTCTGACGCTGGCACTCGGATACCTGGCCGTCGAGCGGCCCAGCAAAGCTGTGGTGGAGGTGCTTTTGGGCATGACGTTGGGTGCATCTCTCATCGGCATAGTGCAACAAACGGCGCCCATAAAATCTGATTTCCGCGGTGCGGCGTCTTTCGTGCGTTCCCGCCGACAGCCGGGCGATCTGTACGTCTTCCTGATGCCGTATGTGCACTACACGTACCATTACTACGATCCGGCAGCCAGACCATGGCGCAAGTCCCCGTACACCAACGGCGGCATGAATCAGGAAGAGTTGGGGAGACGCATGTCGGAGATCGTGGATGGGTACCGGCGCATCTGGCTGATCTCATCGGAGGCGGAAAGCTGGGACGCCCGCGGCCTGGTGCGGGCATGGCTGGATGAGCACGGCAGACTCCGCGCGGAAAAGAGCCTGGTCCGGGTTCACGTTGCTTTGTATTGCGTAGGAGGACCGTAGAAGGTGAGTCTCGTTATCCCGTTGGGGCTGCGAGTACTCCTGTGACGTACTCTCCCCCGCCGGGCCAGAGGCCGCTTAAGCGGGGCTTAGGCAACGCATGAGTTCCCAACCTCTTGGTTAGTGC